>JALHUP010000016.1 GCA_022866585.1 Candidatus Zixiibacteriota bacterium
AACTTTGACATCTAAATTAGCCCCACAAAAACGCAAGCGAAAAAGGGTCAAATACGATATTACTTTTCTACTGCTACTTTTTAAATCGGCAAAAATATGAAAACAGTTAACCTAAAATTGCAAACTTTTGCAAATTTTCTATGTTGTGGGGAAATTCTTGAATAAAAAGCTCGGCTTAAGATGGGATAAAGCTGTCAGATCTGGGGAATTGACATCTCATGCGGGGATTGTCAAAATAATTCTTTTAGGGCTTGAAGAGAATCACTTTTGCGGGGCTGAGAGCCCCGCCTACGCGCAACTAAGTCTTTATCGCCCCTTTGCACAAGGCAGGCTTTTGGACCGCCAAATTTTTACACCGCCTTTGGGGGCTTTAGCTCATGTTTTGTCCTTTTCCCAATCATAAAAGATACACTTCCCTAATTCCGGCGCATATTCATAGCATCTTTTGTAATTCCCAAAAGGAATCTTTCCATCGAAGGCGAAGCAGTCTAAATCCATATCTTTACAGGGAATCTCGCGGAAGTCATCTAATCTTCTTTCCTCCCTTGGAGTCTCCTCTAAAAACTTGAATAGACTTTTGCTTTTCATTTTAGAAAATCTTTTAACCCAGAACTTGAGTATCCTTTCCTTCCTAAGAAAGCTATGTTTTCTATTTGCTCTTTTTAGTAGACAAATAGAATCTCCTTATCTGTCATACCTTCACCCCTTCTTTTACAATGTTTTCTACTATGGGTGAGGCTTTCAAAGGAGATTTCTCAACTTCATCCCTTGTCATAATCAGAGGTGAAATAACGATGAAATGTTTAAAGCCAACTTGCCATATAATGTCTAAAATTTTATTTTTTACTTCCTTATTGAGCGACTCGATTTCAAGAAAAACATCCATATCCGAGTATTCACCCCCATCCCCACGTGCCCTTGAACCAAAGACCCTGAAATCAATTAAGCGGACAATCTTAGATAGCTTTTCTTTCAGTTCTTTCGCTATTTCATAATCTTTTTGTTCCACTACTTCCTTCTCCTCCCGTTTCTATCCACATCCTAAGATAATCCCTCAACTTCCGAACAAAATTCTGGGCTATTTCTAACAACTCTTTTGCTTCCTCTTTAGTGACTGTAAAACCTACCCCGTAATCTCCAATCTGTCTTTTATCGTAAGCATCATTAAGGGATTTCCCCAATTCCCTTTCAAAAATTCCTGTTTTCACAAAATGTTCTCCAAACAAACTTATTACGCCTTTGTGAGAAGTGGCACTCATACCCTTTGTAAGAAGTAAAGCTTCTGCCATGAAGAACATCGCATAATAGCATCTTGAAACGCAGGAATCGTGATCTCCTATATCTAAAGCATGTTCAGCGGTGCATAAGAATTTCTCCGCTTTTTCTATAAAGTCCCTTATTTCTTTCATGCGGTCACCCCCTCTTTCTTCACATTCAACATAAAAGGGGAATTGTAATTTTTAAAGAAATGTTCTGGAACCGCTATAACTGAAACAAGCTCACCTTCTTCAAGAACTATGTCGAACAGAAGATCGCTCAAGCTTTTTCTAACTTCAAAGGGATTAAGGGATTCATCAACTACTACAAGTATGTCAACATCCGAATCTTTTGTGGTTTCACCCCTTACCTGGGAGCCATATAGTATAACCTGCTTGATTCTTTCTCCATACGTCTTTATTAGGTGTTCTTTTATTTTATTTATCAGGTGTTTTATTCTTTCATCCATTTTTCTTCACCTCTCAGAGAAGAGTTCGGAATTTCGGATAACGACTAGCGGATAAAAGAAGTTGCCGAAGGCAATTTTGGCGAAGCGTAGCGAAGCCTTTTATCCGCTGTTAGGCTCTGTTTTGTCGCGGTTATTTTATCTCCTTTTTTAACTCATTTATAAATGGTTCTTCAAGACTCTTAAGCCTTAAATATTTTGGGTGATATGTTCTATAAGAGTAAACTGGTAAATCAGCATGTTTAATTTTTGCTAATTGGTTAATATTCCAATCGCCAACTTTATCAAAAACTGCGCTCGGGAAAAGTTTTTTTATTCGATCATCAAAAGAATGTCCAATTAAGAAAAAACAAATGTCTGGCTTTAAAACTTTAATTTCATCTTTTAATAAGTAATCGAGTTTAGCTATTTCATTTTCTATTTCACCTGTTGGTCTATCTGCTTCAAAATCATATCTGTTAAAATTTCCCCAAGCAGAACAATAGTTGTCGTTTAGAATTGTTTTTTCAATCTTATGAAAAACATTCCAAAAAGGTGTTGAGGAATAACTCTCACCAAGATTAAAATCATCATAACACTTCATTTGATTTTGTACACTGTCAATATCACAACACCAGCCATTTGTTTGCTGCCCAATTATAAAAATTTTATTTTTTGAAATATTATATTTCTCGCTCGGTGAAATAAGAAAAGGGCCTTCTAAGTCATAATCATTATATTTTAGTCTTACACTTTTAATTTGGTCAAGATTTTCAAGATAAAGGCTTTCGAGTCTTTTTTTCATTGTTTTCTCCTCGCGACAAAATTGCGCCTAACTCGGTCATATCCGAAATAATCCAGATATACGAATTTTGTCTCTACCCTAAAAGAACCGATCACTGATCGCCGGATTCTTCTTTCAGTCCGTATTCCTGTAATTTATTACGTAAAGTTCGGGTAGAGATTCCCAGAATTTCTGCGGCTTTGGTTCGGTTTCCCCCTTCGGTCTCTAAGGTCTTTAATATCAGCCATTTCTCAGCCTCATAGATGGAACAGCCCACCTCGATTGCTTCGGAGGAGAAATATGCTTTACTAAGAACCAGCTCTTTGGAGAAATCGCTGGGAGTAAGAATTTTTCCTTTGGAGGTGACCACGGCTCTTTCGATGTAGTTTTCCAGTTCCCTCACGTTTCCGGGCCAGGGATATTCCATAAACATCTCATAAACCTTCTGGGAAATTCCTTCGATGGACCTTTTATTCTCAAGATTATATTTCTTCAAGAAGTGTTCTGCCAAAGCCGGGAGGTCCTCTTTTCTCTCCCTCAAAGGAGCTATATGCATGGGGATCACGTTTAGTCGATAGAAGAGATCCTCTCTGAATTTTCCCTTTTCAATTTGTTCTTTTAGATTTTTGTTAGAGGTGGAAATGATTCTCACATCTACCTGAATGGTCTCGCCGGAGCCAACCCTTTCAAATTCCCTCTCCTGTAATACCCTTAGAAGTTTAGCCTGAAGAGCGGGTGAGATCTCGCTCACCTCATCCAAAAGCAGGGTGCCGCCATCAGCTAATTCAAATCTTCCCCTGGATTTTCTTATGGCGCCGGTGAAAGCTCCCTTCACATGACCAAATAGCTCACTTTCGACCAGTCCCTCGGGGAGAGCGGCACAGTTGATCCTTATGAAAGGACCAGCTTTGCGAGAGCTATTATAATGGATGGCTCTGGCGATAAGTTCCTTTCCGGTGCCCGATTCTCCGGTGATTAAAACCGTGGCTTTGGTATCTGCTACCACCTCCACCAATTCGAAAATCTTTTGCATCTGGGGACTCTTGCCAACTATATTTTCAAAACGGTATTTGCCTGCCAACTCAGAGCGGAGAAGCTTATTCTCCAAAATAAGTCTTTTGTGTTCAAAAGCCCTCTTTAGAACCAATTCAATCTCATCTGCAGAAAAAGGCTTCATCACGTAATCGAAAGCCCCCAGTTTCATAGCTTCCACCGCATTTTCCACCGTTCCATAGGCGGTCATCATCACCACCTTGGCATCCGGAAGATATTCTTTGGTCACCTTCAGAAGCTCCATCCCGCTCATTTGGGGCATGCGAATGTCGGAAAGGATTATATCATACTCTTTATCCTTAATTTTTTCTAAGGCCTCCTCCCCGGTGGAGGCTAAATCAACCGAATAATCAGAACGCCGCAATGCCTCTTTCAAAAAATCCTTCATCAAGGAATCGTCATCTACCACTAAAACTTTCTTTTCCAACATCGTTAATCCTCAAAGATTTGTTCTGTGCCAAGCTTTGTGAAAAGTGTTTTCGGAGTGCGGAAGCGAAGCTTCCGCTGCGCAAGCAAGCTTGCGCACTCCTTTTTGATCCTATCAAATCAGAGATAGTCTCGCAATTACTGTGGTTCCTTTGCCTAACTCACTTTCTACGTTAATATCCCCTCTATGGGCTTCCACGATCTTTTTGACCGTGGAGAGTCCTAAGCCGGTTCCGTGTTCTTTAGTGGTGAAAAAGGGAGTGAAGAGCTTGTCCAAAGTAGCTTTGCTCATTCCCATACCGGTATCGGAAATCCTCAGAACGATTCTTTTTGCCTTAGGCCGAACATCGAGATAAGTTTGGGGTGCACCAATGCTTTTTTCTTCTTCATTTACTGAAACCATAATTTTCCCCCCGTGGGGCATGGCTTGGGTAGCGTTATGAAGAAGATTCAACATCACCTGGCGGAACTGCTCCGGGTCTATGCGGCACAAAAGCGCCTTTTGGGGATATTCCCGAACGATATGAATTTTCCTTTTTTCACGCGCCAGGTCAATTTCAAAAAATTTAATTACCTCATCTATGAAGCTTATGAATTCTATTTGGTGAAAGTCCAATCTGATGGCTTTGGTATAGTTGAGGAGGCTAACTACTATCCGATCCAGAGTTTCCACTCCTTCTATAATCTTTTCAACCGATTTCTTCCGAGGATCTCCCTCCTCCAAATCCCGGTCCAAGAGGTCGGCAAAGCCACGGATGCCCCCCAATGGGTTTTTCACCTCATGCGCCACGGTTGCCGCCATCTCTCCTAAGGCGGCTAAAGTCCTCACCCGGGTCACCTCCTCTTCCAATTGTTTCAATTTAGATAGGTCGAAGAAGACCTCCACCGCACCCAAGACGTTGTTGTCGCTATCAGTCAAAAGAGAGGTGGAAAATCCCAGAGGTATTTTCTTCCCTTCTTTAGTAAGCACCTCTTTTTCTTCATTTATATGCGATTTTCTGGATTTCAATGTGAAAGGTAAAGTCATCTTCTCCCCTACTCCCTTTCCCATAACTTCTCCATACGGTCTACCCAGAACCTCATCTGTTTTATATCCTAAAATTTCCTCTGCCGCCCGGTTGAACAAAGTTATCTCCCCTTTCAGATTTATGGCTACCACACCCGAGGTCAAGCTTTCCAGGATATTATTTAGATAATTGGAAATTTTGTCCTTCTCCGCCAAACTCTGCCTTAGCTCCCGGTTGGTCTTCTCCAATTTCAAATTTAGATCTTCAAATTTCTCTTCTAAATTCTTGTAGGCAGAGTGTAGTTTCTGGGTGATCTTGTTAAATGAGGCGAAAGATTCGGTGAAACCCTCCA
>JALHUP010000100.1 GCA_022866585.1 Candidatus Zixiibacteriota bacterium
CTAATGTTTTTCAATTGATCTGACAAACTTGTATTTTGGGGAAATAATTTCAAAGCCTTTTCATACTCTTCAATTGCCAAAAGTCTATAAGTATCATCTCTTTTTTGATTATACAGATTAAAATATACTACGCCCAAAAATTGATGAGTCAAAAAGTCGGTCGGGTCAAATTCTGAAGCTTTCTCTAAAAATGAGCCGGCCTTCTCAAAATTTTTCCGATCATAGTAAATCTCTGCCAAGGTCTTGTATCCGCTGGAATTATTGGGATGCTCATCCACGAACCGGTTGAGCACAATTAAGGCTGAGTCTATTTGACCTTCTTCCAAAAACAACTTGGCTTTCTCAAAATCGGATAACTTGTACTTTTTGGTTTTGGGGTTTCCACTCGATTCTGCTACCCTTAGAATCTCCACCGGAAAATTTCTTAAATAATACGTAGTTACGGATTTTGCATTCATCATAACCTGAGGGTAATCCTTAAAGGCTTGCTCTCTTTGACCACCCCGACTCTCCATGGCTAAGTGCGTTATCGGATACCTTCGGAACAGGCCTGGGTCCACGGTCGTCACAGCAAACATGTGCCACACATAGCCTAACTGGTTATCCCAAATCAAAGTTTGAGAGTAGGGTCCAGAGATCACAGCTTTAGAGGCAAGTATCTCTCCTAAATCCTTAGATGCACACAAAAAAGAGTATTGAACATTTCTGGCGAAAGCCAAAAACTGTCCACCCTGAATAAGGAGAATCAGAAAGACCACTATTGCTACCATTATTATCTTGTAACCTTGCCCAATTGAGGAGGGCTTTTTTCTTTTTACCATATATAGAACGTAAATCAAAGGAAAAGAGAGGAAAAAAGAGAGGATTATAATTGAATCCAACTGGACGAGCTTTTGGAATATCTTCAGAAAAAAGGAGAGGGTATGAAATATCAAAAATGAAGCGGTGGGAATAGAAAATATCCAAAACCACACACTGTTTTTACCCCTGTTTTTGATCTCAGGAGGATTCAAAAAATCGAAAAGACAAAAGGCGGCCAAGGCACACATGGGAGGAATTAAGAGTATCTGATACCTCAAGGGGCGATAGTTCCAGGGCATTAAAGCCAAAATGCCCACTACCAGCCACAATCCAAAGAAAAGCTCCAATTTTGAGCATGACTTAAGATTTTTAAAAATGTTTTTGACTTGAAATATCTTAAAAAAGAGGACTAATAAAAAAAGCAGGGACAAAATGAAAAGAAAAGGCATTCTGAAAAAAAGATCGGTGCCCACCGAGTATCCTTCACTAACGAAAACACGGGTTACCTCGCCCAGGGAGAAAAGCGAATAGATGAAATCGGAGATGGAGCGAAAGGCCTGGGGAGAACCGTACAATCCCACCGACATTCCAGAAACGAAGCCGGCTACGGTTTTGGAAAAAGGATAATAAATTATAAGAAACCAGGGCAACGTTACCAAGAAAAGTCCTCCTACAAAAAAAAGCATAGGTAACCACTTATTAATCCTGCCCTCCTTGGAAGAAAACTCATCTCCAGCTGTGAAGATCAAAACACCCAAAGATACAGGGAGGATGAATATGGCTAACATCTTGCAAAACAAAATAGCGGAGGCAAAACAAGCCCCCGAAAAGATCAAAAACCAACGCCTTTTTAAACCCAACACCAGAAGGTAAATCCCCAGAACTATAAAGAAAAGTACCGCAACTTCCGCAAAAGTATTACGGCTATACATCACCAAAATGTAGTTGATACTTAAGAAAAAAGTGGCCAAAATGGCGCTTTTCCGGTTGACCCCTCTTTTGATTGCTAAATAGAAAAAGACTAAGGTGAGAAAACTCAACCCTCCTGCTACCAGATTATCCTGCCCACGTCCCACCCCCAAAAGTTTAAAAAATAGAAAGGAGATTAAAGTATAAGCGGAGTTTATCCACAGGACCAGATACGGACTCCCAAATGGATCCCACTCCCCCCAGAGCACTTTATTCCGGGCAAAAGAGGTATACTGTCCGGGATCGGTGTTCACATCCTGACTCCAGGACAAATTTAAAGGGGGATCAGCGGATAAGAACGAAAGTCGCATAAAGATCCCTAAGCCCATTACCATAGCTATCAAGAGGAAGCGCCCAGTTGCCGAATTCCAAAAATCTTTCGAGAAAACTCCACTCCTCGGCCAATTGAAGATCTTCTTTGGGCTGAAGTCCTTTTTTTTCTGGACACTCCTTCTTTTTTTCATAATAAAATACTATATTTTCTTTTTCTCGAAAGTCAAGAGAACAATAAATGGAATTTTCAACTTTTCCTACCCTGTAAGCTTTACAAATAATTTAAGTTATACCCAAAAAACCTCCCGTTGGTAACGCACGTCCTTGTCTGTTCCCATCAGTTGATTTTCTAAAATCGACACGTTCTTTTAGGTCGAGATTGAAATCTCGACCTAAAACCGGAGGAGCATCTATTTTTGTCGTCTCTTTACTTTCAAAAGATAGAAAGCCGAAACCAATGAAGAAAGATTCAAGGGAATAAATTCTTTTTCTAAAATTTCAAATTCGCCCTTCAGTATGTTTATAATCTGCTTAGCATTATACAGATGAGGGCAGGAATCCTCCTTCTGAGAAAAACCAAACAATTTCCGACCCAGAACGTAAAAAAAATTTTCACTGGGAATGGTAAGTAAGAAAAGACCATCGGGATTTAAGATTTTTTTAATCCTTTTTACAAAACCGGATAAATCGGGAATGTGCTCCAAAACGTCAGTAGCCGTGATTAGGTCAAAATAGTCTTCTTTAAATGTCATCTCCGCAAAATCTCCTTGTATGAGAGAGACGTTCTCAACCCCCTGATGTTGCATAAGCTTTTTAGCCGCCTCGACGTTCAAATCGACACCCACACATTGGTCGAAGATTTTTGCCAAAGTTAACAAAAGAGCACCTTCCCCACACCCGATGTCAATCACCCTGCCAGGTCTGCAATCCTTCAAATGCTCCAGTATTCTCCTCAAACGGTACCAAAAGAGCCACCGCACCAAGAAATTGGAACTGCTATAGGTATACTCGCCGCGCGCATATTTATGGGGGGAGTAGTGCTTCAAATGAAGGGTTTCATACACACGAAAATCTTGGGCCGCCATTCTTATCAAAGTTTTATAGCTGGATTTTGACATATAGTCAACCATCTTCCTTTTTTATCTTCCGAGCCCCACTAATACAAACGCATTAAATAATTTGACATAGTAGTATCCCCTCCCTCGATGGGAGGGTGAAATTTAAGATCTCTATACACCCCCCATCAAAGGGGGAGGACTAATAAAAAAATGTGTAAAGTTACTTATTTCTTTTATATGGTTCTTCTCCAAATCAGTTTGCTAATGTCAACATGTCCGCCAAAGGCGGATCTGCCTATGGTATGAAATGTATATATGCACATATACGAGTATATGGGCACGAATTCTGTGTCTTGAGATTTGATTTTGCTAGAAAGCTTAAAATTTGGTCTTTTTACCTCTCCCCCTTTTATTCCCCCTCTCCACATTTGTGGAGAGGGGGACAGGGGGTGAGGTCTTGAAAACGTCTCTTTCATTAAGTCTTTAGGCTCGTTTCTGTTATTGAGAACTCTATCCGCTACAAGGAGAAGAACCTTTTATATTAGTTGGTGAATCTGTATTTTAATAGAGTCCAAATAGCCTGCA
>JALHUP010000017.1 GCA_022866585.1 Candidatus Zixiibacteriota bacterium
AAAGATTAAAGTGAATCCTGAAACTAAACTTATCGCTGGAAAGAATTTGATTATCAATAGAACATAGCCTATAAGATAAAGCAAGGGAAACTTCACCAGGACAACCAATATGACCTTGCCTTTTCTCACCTCTTTGCCCGGTGAAAAGATTTCGGTTATGAGGTTGGTCAAAAAATAAAGGTTCAAGCATCCCCAGAGGGCGCCTACCAAAATCCCGGCTCCGAATCTGAAATTGTAATATACCGTGATAAAGAGAAACCCCAAAACCGCCACCACCAGTGAAGTCTTTATCACTCTATGAATGAACTCAGGTCCCATGGTTAGGTGTAAGGTGAAAGGTGTTAGGTTTAAGGTTTAAGGTTTTTACTTCTTACTTCACACTTCTTACTTCTTACTTTTTATCCTCTTCGCTTGCCCTTTTGACCAAATTATACACGCCTCTTCCTGCCGCTACGAATCCAAAGAATATGAAAACGATCATCAAATAAGGTTCCGTATGCAGTTTTTCGTCCAAAAAGTTTCCGATGAAATATCCCAGAATCGGTCCAACCGCCAATATGATGGGGATGGTGGTAAAAATCCCCAGTTGTCTATACATTGAATATTTTTCATCTGATTTCTTATTCACACTTTTTCAGCATTGAGTCTTGTGTGTTTCGAGTGCTTTAAAAGAAACCAATTCGACGAAATTGGTTTTTATTATAATCTCTATTTGCACTTAAGTCAAGGATTTTTGAATTTCTTTCTTGTTGCATCAGCTGTAAGGGCTCGATTTATCGAACCCGGCGCATCGTAGGAATGTGATCCCTATAGAATGGAAGCGAAACAGAGGTTCTGCCACCTCATTAAGGGTTTTTTCGGCGTTTGAACCCCTCTTTATCTAACCGTTCGATCATGGCTTTTATTAAGATCGGCCAGGCAATAGTGGCATCACATAAAACCTCAGCCCAAAGCCCTCCCTCTTTTTTGGGTATGAATTTACCCCACGACACACCTTCGCTATAGGTGCAACCAGAAAGTCCTCCCCAGTGCACTGGTTCTGGACAGATCCTGATTCCATATTTAAAACGGGTGGGATCTTTTTTGTCCTCGCCCAGCCTACGACACGCCACCTCTAAATAAGGTCCCACCTGCTGAGCCCAGTTTCGAGGAACTCCACCTCCAATGGTGAAAATTCCCACATGTTTAGCATTCGCCACCCGGTTAGAGTAATCCTCTAAATCCAAGAAGGAATCAAACTGAAGTGGGGGTTTGCCTTGGTTTCTTCGCCTCTTATTACAAATTACAAAATCAAAACCAAGCTCGCTATCGGTAAAAGCAGGAATATAAACTGGAACCTTCTTCTCAAAGGCGCTTTTTAGAATCCCACGTCCCTTTTCGTTTTTTGACAAATATTCCCCGATCTTATCTAATATTAAGAAACTCGATAAGGGAGAATTGGAATCTAATTCTTCCCATATATTCTCTAAAATTAAGCTGGTATCGTCCAGATTCTTTTCCGCTTCGATGGTGTCGTAGACTCTATTGTATCCATGCTTATAAAGTTCAGCATCTTCCATTTCTCCGTCATATTTGAAATGATAGGCTCCCACCTCCTCTACCAGCCCATGCATGACCAAAGCTCCGGTGCAAATGATGACGTCTAAAAAATCACGATCTATCATCTCGCATAAGACCAATCCCATTTTTGCCATGGTCATGGCACCCGAAAAGGTGCCCACCACCAGACAGCCGGGATCCTTTAACATGGCACTAAAGACGTCTAAAGCCTCACCTAAGTTTCTTGCGCCAAAAGCGGTTTTCGACATCCCCACAAGCATGGTCTCAAAGTCAGTCACTTTAGATAAATCCAGAGAGCGGAGGGGTTTCAAGTTATGGGTAAAACCGTCTCCGAAATCTCTTTTCTCCCTTTTTTTCTCCCTATCAACCATACCACCTCCTGGCATGCGTATGTTCTATGGATCCAGA
>JALHUP010000101.1 GCA_022866585.1 Candidatus Zixiibacteriota bacterium
CTCCGCCAAAGACCAGTCCGGTCTTCCCCTCTCCATATCCTGGATCCAAATTGAGTATTCCCACTTTTAAGCCAAAATCCAAGTATCTGACCATGCCATGACGCAACTGACCGAAAAGAGAAAAGGCATGGTCATAGATTCCCAAATATGCCCCCAACATGGTCTCCCCTTTAGGTAAAGTCTGGGCAGTGGAGAGCTGTCCTAAAAATTGAGCGGAAGCGGAAAAAGTTAAAAGCAGAATAATGGTCCCTATTACTACGATTGAACAAATGATCCTCATGATTAATCTCCTTCACTTATATTCGTCTTTACGATTATAATACCGGCTTCTCTGTTTGTCAATCTTTGTTTTGAAAACTTTGCGTCCACTGGTGCGGTATGTTCACTTTTTTCCGAGATTTGTCCCTGACTTCCAAACTACCTTTAACCGCGTAGGCCTGCCTTAGGCAGGCCCGCCGAGGCGTGAAGCCTCGGCTACGCGACTGTTTGTCAATCCTTGTTTTGAGAACTTTTTCAGGGCAGGTTAAAGGTAAGACCGGCTAAGATGGTTGTATATTTGGTGGCTTTATCCTTAGTCTGGATAATGGTATATCTTCCTTCGCCGAAAAGTTCAAAAGGGACAGTAGGAAATTTAAGTAAAAGTCCTCCCACTCCATGAAATCCCAATCCGGTCTGATTCTCCGGCAGATACACAGAGTAACTTCCTTTTGAAACTTTATATACCCATCTATGTAACCCGGCTCCTGCTCCCAGGTAAGGCTTTACTACCGGCACGGAAAAGATATATTTGGCGGTGGCATTTAAGGAGAAATCGTTTATGGTGAAATCCGCCTTTATTTTATCCTCCAGGATTATCTCTTTTTTCTTCCAGGCATATTCCATTGAAGCTTCCAGATGGATTATGCGCAGAGTTCCAATTTTAAGATGAACTCCGACCAGAGACATATTTTTAAGAAAATCTTTTTGAGTGGGCAAAGAATCCAAGTTGGAGTTTTTGTAATTTTGGATCAGCCCGCCTCTTACTCCTATTCCCAGACCAGTAATCGCAAAAGTTTGAATGGGGAGGAATGAACAAATCAGAAATACTAATATAAATGGTAATTTTTTCATTGAGTTCTCCTTTGAGAAATTTCTTCTCTGGAGTGCACCAGCTTGCTGGTGCGGTCTTCCTTAGAGTCTAAATAGTGGTATAAGAACATCTGGATTTCAAAAAATCGCGAAGCCCCGCGCAGGCGGGATCTCCGCTTCGCTCCGACAAGCTTTCGCACTCCAAAAACACTTTTTCATTTTATTCCTATAAAAGCGATCATCCTTCCGGCTTTATCACCATCTCGCCTGAAAGAGTGAAACATATCTTTATTACAAAAGGTGCAATCATTTGTTGCGAAAATCTTTTTTCTTTTTACTCCGCAATTTAAAAATTGTTTCATATTAACATAAATTAAATCCAATTTGGGCTTTTCACCAGGCATTCGGATCATACCATCTTCATCAAATAAGATTGCCATTAGTTCTGAAATCTCATAACAACATTTCTGGATCGCCGGACCAAACAGCAACGTGAAATCTTCAGGGTTGCAGCCAAATTTTTCTTTGGCTTTCCTTATGGTTTCTTTGGCAATTCCTAAAAGTGTTCCGCGCCAGCCTGCATGAATAAGCCCTACCACTTTTCTTTTGGGCTCAACCAAAAAAATAGGGAGACAATCGGCAACTGAAACCGTGAGAAAAATATCTTTCCGATCCGTCAAAATTGCATCCCCTTTATATCTTCTCTTAAGCTCATCCACTTTTTTTATGGTCAGACATTCATTTCCATGGATCTGCTGAGGAATAATGATATGCTTTTCTTCCGCGGAAATCCTTTTTATAAGTTTCTTGAGGGTAATCCTTTTTACTTGCGTTGAAGGATTTTGTTCTTTGCTCTTAATTACAAATCCATGTGAGATAAAATCGAAATTTAGTAGAGGAAAAAAGGAAAGCCACCTCGTCTTACCATCAGAGTTTAATCTGAAATCTGCTGGTCTCATCTCAATTAGACCTTTCGGACAGCTCCACGCCTTTTGCTCTTTCCACCTGGATCACCCCCTTAACTTTTTTTATTTTCTTCAAAGTTTTGTTTAGATGGCTCAGATTTTTAACCTCGATGACGAAACTGCCGGAGGCCACTGACTCCCCTCCCTTTATTTCTGCTCCCCGGACGTTTGTATCCACGTCGGCGATGGCCTCGGTGATATCCTTTAGGATATTTTTCCTATCCTCCACCAGAACCTCCAGCTTCACCAAGAATGATTGGTCCTTGTCCACGTCCCACTCCACCCCCACCTTTCTCTCATTTTCAATGCCAATCTGCAGGGCATTGGCACAGTCGGTTCGATGAATGGAGATTCCTCGCCCCCGAGTGACAAATCCAACGATCTCCTCGCCCGGAACGGGTTGACAACACTGCGCAAAGCGAAACATCATGTTCCCCATCCCTCCTACTTTTATCCCTTTTGCCCCTCCTCTAGCTTTGTCCACAAATCTTTTGATGATTGAGGGTCCAGGCTTTTTCTTTTCCTCCGGAGGGATAAGCTTACTTAAAACATGGGCTAAGGAAATGTTTCCGTTTCCCAGTGCATAGAACATGGCTTCGGAATCTTTAAAGTTCAAACCCATAGCTAAATCGGAGAACTCCTGCTCAGAAAGGCTTTTTAAATTGTGCTTTTTGAGTTCCTTTTCTAAAATTTGCTTTCCCAAATTGAGGCTTTCCTCATAACCTTTCTGCCTTAGCCAATGTTTTATCTTGCTTCGAGCTTTAGAAGTTTTTACAATCTTCAACCAATCTTGGGAAGGAAGCTGATGGGGTGAGGTAATGATTTCCACTTCATCCCCACTGGAAAGCAAAGTGCCTAAGGGAACCATCCTTCCATTTATCTTGGCTCCGGTGCAACGCTGACCTATATCGCTGTGCACGGCATAGGCAAAGTCCAAAGGGGTGGATCCTTTGGGAAGCTGCTTTAGCTCTCCTCTGGGGGTGAAGACGAAGATGTCGTCATGAAAGAGATCGATCTTCAGATACTCCAAAAATTCCGAAGGATTGGTCAAATCCTTCTGCCACTCCAAAACTTCCCTCAGCCACACCATTTGTTTATCCGATTCATCCAG
>JALHUP010000018.1 GCA_022866585.1 Candidatus Zixiibacteriota bacterium
AATTTCAACAAGGATTTTCTATTCTTCTAAGGGTTAAGTAGAAAATGGCGGCTTAACTGGCTTTCCTTGGGGGTATCTGATTCTTCCCCGGTTCTGTATAAAATATCCCGCAATCAGAAAAAGCTCGACAATGTTGGGCTTGATATCGGATAAAGAGATGTCATATCTCACCGTGGGATCGAAGAAATCCTTATAAAAATCTTTGCATAACCCATATTTAGCCAAAAGGTGCATAAAGTCTCCGGGAAACAACCATCTGAATTTGACTCCTTGTTTGTATTCGAAGACCGGCTCAAAATTCTGTTTCATGGCTAACAAACAAAAGAGGTAAGGGAAATCGACTCCAGAAGCCACCGGCAGATTTAAAGACCCCCAGAACCTGGGATTGATCTCCATCAGTTTGAACTCGTTGTCGCTTTGGTCCAATTTAAACTCCACCATAGCCACACCGTTCCAATTCAAAGCCTTTAAGAGTTTCAAGCCCAGCTCCGCGAGTCGGGGATGGTAGACGCTCTCTGCTAAGGTGCTGGGACCCCCAGTGATGGGATACTCTCTTAAGCGGCGATGCATAAATATGGCTTTGGGCTCTCCCCGGTCGAAAATGGAAAAAAAGCCGAAGCCGTCTCCTTGAATGTATTCTTGGACTATACATTTTTTCTGGGTCAGATCAGATTCTTGGGTAAAATTCTTTTCTGCAAAACGCATAAGCTCATTCGATGAGTTCAAATAGACCATTCCTCTGGAGCCACTTCCGATTGAAGCTTTCGCCACCACCGGAAAACGAAATCTGGAAGCTTCCTTTTCGATATCAGAGAATTTTCGGGGATAGATGGTTTTCGGCACTGGAACTCCTACTTTTTCCGCAAATCTGAAGGTTGATTCTTTATTATTAGCTATGGTCATAGACTCAAAAGAGGGAAGCACGAAATTGACAAAAGGTTTAAACTTCTCGGCATGTTCGGCTATCAGGGGGACAACCGCGGATCTGACCGGAAGCAAAATATCGAATTTTTTGCTTTGCACTAAGTCGAGCATGAAGCTTATGAATTCCTTACTCCGATTGGGTGGCGGATAAATTATCCTCTCCTTGCAGAACTTAGAATAGAAACAGAGAGAAAAAACCCTACGGTGGGAGCTCATGCTCACCCTCATCCCTTTGGTGCCCAATGATCTCACGATGGCCAGGGAATGAAGGGCATCTGCATCCGTAACCAACACCCTCCAGTTAACTTTCTCTTTCATCTTTTTTCCCAGGAGGAGAAGTTGACCGAAACCGTTTTCTCCCGGAGATGGTTTGATCTAAATTGTCAATTTTCTCCTTAAGCCCGGCAATCGCTTCAGCCAAAAATCCCAAGGCGAAAAGGGAGATTCCCATAAGGGTCAAAAGGATTACCAAATACAAAAGTGGTCTCAAGCCTTCTTGTTTTACGATTCGCAAATAAACTGCCACCCCCCCAGTCAAGAATCCTAAGAATATCAAGATCAGTCCTGAAAAGCCGAATAGAAGCAAAGGTTTTTTCATAAAGGAGATCTGAAATTTCACCGACAAAAGGTCCAAAAACCCGATGGGGATCCGAAAGAATCCGAATTTGGATTGACCGAACCGTCGGGGATATACTTTGACCTTTGCTTCACCGATTTTGTATCCCTTATCCGCCGCCATCACCACCATATACCTGTGCCAATCCTTACGCAGGGGAACCTCATTCACGATCTCCCGTTTGAAAGCCTTGACTGAATTTAAATCATGCACTCCCACCCCGAAGAGAATCCGCGACAGAAAATTATAAACAAAAGATACGAATCTTTTTATTCCATAGCGTCCCTGTTTCCATCCACAGACCACATCGTAGCCAGCATCGATTCGCTCTACTAACTTGGGTATCTCTTCCGGGAGATATTGCAAATCTGCAGGCCAGAAGACAAAGATCTTTCCCCGAGCGATGGAAAAGCCGGTCATCAAAGCCTCGGTCAAGCCTTTATTCCTCTTATGGACCGCCACTTTTAGAAAATTGTATTTATCCTGACAGGCTTTGGCTTTCAGGAAAGTCCCGTCGGTGGAACCGTCATCCACCAAGATCACTTCGCCTTTCATCTTTGACTCGGAGAACATCTTGGAAAACTCCGCCATCAAAGGAGTTATATTCTCAGCTTCATTGTAAGCCGGAACCACCACCGAAACCTTGACTTCCCTAAATTCCGGGTCTTGAGATTTGACATTTTCTTCTATTCTTCGCATTCCTTAATACCCTCTAATGTTTTTCAATTGATCTGACAAACTTGTATTTTGGGGAAATAATTTCAAAGCCTTTTCATACTCTTCAATTGCCAAAAGTCTATAAGTATCATCTCTTTTTTGATTATACAGATTAAAATATACTGCGCCTAAAAATTGATGAGTCAAAAAGTCGGTCGGGTCAAATTCTGAAGCTTTCTCTAAAAATGAGCCGGCCTTTTCAAAATCTTTCCGATCATAGTAAATCTCTGCCAAGGTCTTGTATCCGCTGGAATTATTGGGATGTTCATCCACGAACCGGTTGAGCACAATTAAGGCTGAGTCTATTTGACCTTCTTCCAAAAGCAACTTAGCTTTCTCAAAATCGGACAGTTGGTAATTCCTGGCCTCCGGGTTTCCACTCGATTCCGTCACTCTCAGAATTTCTACCGGAAAATTTCTTAAATAATATGTAGTTACGGGCTTTGCATTCATCATAACCTGAGGGTAATCCTTAAGGGCTTGCTCTCTTTGACCACCCCGACTCTCCATGGCTAAGTGCGTTATCGGATACCTTCGGAACAGGTCTGGGTCCACGGTCGTCACAGCAAACATGTGCCACACATAGCCTAACTGGTTATCCCAAATCAAAGTTTGAGAGTAGGGTCCAGAGATCACAGCTTTAGAGGCAAGTAT
>JALHUP010000102.1 GCA_022866585.1 Candidatus Zixiibacteriota bacterium
TGAGCCGGAGATAGATCGTCGTCGAATATGAGGACGTTTGCCCCTTTTCTTCGGGAGAGGTCACCAATCTGGTCTGCCTTTCCTTTTCCTATGAAGAAAGCCGGATCAAGCTTCTGGCGCTCCTGAATCACCGTATCCAACACCTCTGCTCCAGCGGTTTCGGCCAGAAGCTTCAACTCCTCTAAAGATTCGTCTACGTAAAATCTGCTAATGGAAGGACTCGTCCTGACATTCGTCCCGAAGGACTCAGTCCGAGGGAAGGCTCGTCCTGAAGGAAGTTTAACCCCCACTAAGATGGCTTTCTCTTTGGTCTTTAATTTTGCGACTTCGAACAATTTTCCCTTTAAAAAGAAAAATAATGTTCAAAAATTTCAGCTACCATATAATTATACTATCAAACAGGCGAAATTGAAGAAAATTTTTTTTAAAAAATTTTCATTTAGGTATTGATTTTTGATTTTAATTTATTTATTTTTTCAAACCAAAAATTGAAGTGGTCATCCTTAAGGATGAATACTTCAGAATGAATCCTTTTCATGAAAGGAGGAAAGATGGTCATTATTCCCGAAAGGATGTTTTTAACCAAAGGGGTGGGCAAACACCGGGAGCAACTCTCCAGCTTCGAGTTAGCTTTGCGCGATGCAGGAATTGCCAATTTCAACTTGGTTAGAGTATCCAGCATTTTTCCTCCGGGTTGCAAGCTGATTGCCCCGAAACTGGGGTTGCGGCTCTTGAAAGACGGTCAGGTGGTTTTCACCGTGATGAGCTCCAATGCTACCAATGAGCCGAACCGATTGGTCTCCGCCTCGGTGGGGATGGCAATTCCGAATGATAGAACCAAATATGGATATCTGGCTGAGCATAAGGCCTTCGGGCAGACCCAGAAGAAAGCCGGAGACTATGCCGAGGACTTAGCGGCTACTATGTTAGCCACCACTTTGGGCATCGACTTCGACGTGGACAAAAGCTATGACGAAAGAAAAGAGATCTGGAAAATCTCTGGTGAGATCGTTCGCACCACCAACATTACCCAAACCGCAGAAGGTGATAAAAACGGACTGTGGACCTCGGTGGTGGCGGCCGCCATTTTCGTGGCAGTTTGACCTGTCTTAGGTAAGTTTGAAACTTTTCTGAAATTTTTATATTACTATCGTGAATGACTTAAATAGGTTGATATGTTTCACCCTCCCCTTAATCCCCTCCCATCAAGGGAGGGGATGTATGTCCGTTTATACGAATTTGATAATTCCCTCTCCCCTTGCGGGAGAGGGTTAGGGTGAGGGGTATGAAAATTTGATTCCTTAATTTTGAGGTTTAACATAAATTTGGATAAAACCGCTCCTATGGATCCTGTAGATTTTCGACCCCATAATTTTTTAGGTCTTCCTCAAAAGTTTTCAGAATTTGAAAGTTCTGAATTTGTGATTCTTCCGGTTCCATATGAACAGACCACCACATTCAAGACGGGCACCAAAGAAGGTCCGCAAGCCATCATCCATGCCTCCAAAGAGGTGGAGACCTTCGACGAAGAGCTGAAGCTGGAGACCTTTAAAGTGGGAATACACACCTTAGAGGAAATGGAGGTAACCATGATGGGTCCGGAAAAGATGGTGGAAAAAATCTATAAAATAGCCAAAGAGTTGGTCGATATGAATAAAAGAGTGGTGCTTCTGGGTGGAGAACATACCGTAAGCATTGGTTTGGTCAAAGCGGAAAGTGAAAAATATGAAAACCTTTCGGTTTTGCAGCTTGATGCCCATGCCGATTTAAGGGATTCCTATCAGGAATCGAAATACAGTCATGCCTGCGTGATGCGAAGGATAGAAGAGATTGCTCCTTTTGTGGGCGTAGGAATAAGAAATTTGAGTTTGGAGGAGCATGAGTTCGTTCAACAGAAAAAGATTGATTTGTTTTTTGCCAAAGACTTAGTGAAAGACGATGGATGGATAGACCAGGTCTTAAACAAACTTTCGGAGAATGTTTATTTAACCATAGATTTGGATTTTTTGGATCCGTCAATTATGCCTTCGGTGGGAACGCCGGAACCGGGTGGGCTTCTTTGGTATCAAGCTTTGGATCTTTTGAAAAAAGTGGCAGATAATAAGAATATAGTCGGCTTCGATTGTGTGGAGCTTTGTCCTATTCCCGGTTTGGTGGCACCCGATTTTTTGGCGGCAAGGCTGATTTACAAAATCATAGGTTACATAGTTTACAAAGAACGAAAAACTCGAAGGTGATACAAATTAAAAATTCAAAAAGCAAAATTCAAAATGGATTTTAGAGTAACTGATTTATGGGTTCTTTTGGGTTTTAATTTTGCATTTTTAATTTTAAACTTTTAATTTAGCGAAGCGCATGTATTGGTGGCAGAAATTCTTCGATGAGCATTATCTGAAGGTCTATAAAGAATTGGAGAAGGAGACCTCCAGAGAGGTGGAATCCATCCTTAGGATGATGGATTTGAAGCCTAAAGCCAAGATTTTGGACCTTTGTTGTGGCTACGGGAGACATTCCATCGAGTTTGCCCAGAGAGGCTTCAAGGTGACCGGATACGACCTTTCCGATTTTTTCATCGAAAAAGCTAAAAAGGATTCTGTGGATTTAGGTGTGGAAATCGAATTTGTGAAGGGAGACATGAGAAAGCTCCCTTTTGATAAAGAGTTTGATGCGGTGGTCAACATCTTCACTTCTTTCGGCTTTTTCGACAAGGAATCAGATGATTTTAAGGTGACCAAGGGGGTGTCCCGGGCTCTAAAAAAAGGTGGGCTTTTTCTTTTAGATTTAAAGAACCGGGAGTATTTGATCCGGAATTTTCAGAGAAGAAGATGGCGCCAACAGGAAGATTTCATTATGCTGGAGGATAATTTTTTCGATCTTTTCACCAGTCGCTGGGAGCTTACCCGCACCCTTCTTTTTGAGAATGGCAGAAAAAAAGAGAATGCCTTCTCTTTGAGGATGTATACTTTTACCGAGATTTTGAATCTGTTAAAAAAATCCGGATTCATTTTAGAATCGGTTTACGGAGATTTCGATTTCAGAGAGTACTCTTTGGATTCTCCTCGCATGATTTTAATTTCCCGAAAAACCTAAGTTTTGGAATTCACTAAGAACTTACCACCAAAAGCTAATACCCAAAAAGACTCTATAATTTTGGGATTTCTCAAGCGTATTATTTTTCGTTGAAAACGAAAGTAACACACGATACTTTCTTCGATTTTGAAAGCCATTGAGCAATTCATATGCCTTTATCCGGAATATTAAAATTAGCTGATTCCTCTTTAAGTTTCTCCAAGATAAAAGATGCTCTTGTCCGAAGAGAAAAAGCCATCTATGTCTCAGGTATGGCTGGCTCCGGAAAGGCTCTCCTTTTGGCGCACCTTAAAAAAAAATTAGATTCTCCTTTCCTGGTGATAACTTCTAAACCCGAAGAGGCTCTGAAGATATATGATGATTTGGTCTCATTTTTAGGTCAAGAGAAAACCAGACTTTTTCCTGCCTGGGAGATCTTTCCCTATGAGATGAAAATTCCCGATTCGGAGGTCATCGGAAGAAGGCTGGAGACTTTGTATGATTTAGCGCTAAAGGAAAACATCATCGCCGTTGCCATGGTCAGGTCCTGCCTGGAGAAGACCATGCTTCCTCTGGAATTGAAGAAAAAAATCATAAGCCTCAAAGTCGGAGAAATCGCAGATATTGACCACCTGTCCCAACAGCTTTTGGATTTAGGCTTCAAGCGTTTTCCGCAAGTGGAGGAGGTGGGAGCCTACAGCATAAGAGGAGGGATCGTGGACGTCTTCCCTCATTCCTATTCTGATCCCATCCGGATTGAGTTCTTCGGGGACCAGATCGAATCCATAAGGAAGTTTGCGGTCTTAGATCAAAGATCCATCCAGAAGATCGACTCTGCTCTGATTCTCCCCTCCAGAGAAGTTTTGATCAGCGATGCCCAATTGGAGGAGTGCCTTTCAAAATTAAAACTAAAGCAAGCTGAGAACTTAAGGGAGAAAATCAGATTTTATGAAGAAGTTCCGGGACTGGAATGGCTGGCATCTTTATTTAAGCTTCCCCAAGCCACAATCCTCGATTATCTCCCCCCAGATTCCATCCTCTTTCTGGATGAGCCTACACTTATTCAAAATGAATGGGATCAAATTCAAACCGAGACGGAGCGTCTTTTTGACGAGGCGGAAAAAAGAGAGGAGGCGGTGCCTGAACCAAAAGTTTTATTTGATCACAAAGAAGTTTTTATTAATCAAATCCATCAATTTCAAGTGATCAAAAATCTCTCTTTAGGAGAAAAAGAGGAAAGCATAAATCTGGGAATGATGGAACCTGAAGGATTTGGGGGGAGTTTAGATTTATTAAGAGGTGCCATTAGAAATTACAAAACTCAAAGGCAAAAAATTTACGTTTTCTGTGATAATCCAGGTCAGAAGGATAGACTTTCTGAGCTTCTGGATCAGGAAAGAGAAAAAGTGAGCTTAGAGGTGGGACTACTTAATTCCGGTTTTTCCTTTCCGGAGATCGGTTTGGTCACCTTGACCGATCATCAAATTTTTTCCAGATATTTCAGGCGCAGACGTAAAAGAAGATTCAATGAGGGAATCGCTTTATCTTCTTATTCGGCTCTCTCTTTAGGAGATTTTGTGGTGCACATAGATTTTGGAATAGGTAAATATGCCGGATTGGAAAGCCTTTTGGTGGACCAAAAAAAACGGGAGTGCCTGAAGCTTTTTTATCAGGGAGGGGACAAATTGTATGTTCCCATCGAGGAGTTCAATCGGGTGCACAGGTTTGTGGGGAAGGAGGGAACTCCAACCCTGTCGAAACTGGGAGGAACTTCATGGGAAAAACTGAAGAGGAGGACCAAAAAAGCCATTCAGGATATGGCCAGGGAGCTGATCGAGCTTTATGCGGAAAGGAAAGCCAAGCTGGGCTTTGCCTTTTCTCCAGATTCCCCCTGGCAAAAAGAGCTGGAAGCTTCCTTTATCTACGAGGAAACCCCGGATCAGCTCTCCGCCATCGAGGCTATAAAACAGGATATGCAGAAAGAAATTCCAGCCGATCGATTGATCTGTGGAGACGTGGGATATGGAAAGACCGAGGTGGCCATAAGGGCCGCATTTAAATCCGTGATGGATGGAAAGCAGGTGGCGGTCTTAGTTCCCACCACCATCCTGGCTTTTCAGCACTTCACCACTTTCACCGAAAGATTGAGAGAATATCCGGTTAGAATTGAAATGCTTTCCCGGTTCAAAAGCCGAAAAGAGCAGAAAGAGATCGTTTTAGCTCTTAAAGAGGGAAGGGTGGATGTGGTAATAGGCACACATCGTTTACTCTCGAATGATATAAAGTTTAAGGATTTAGGATTGGTGATAATAGATGAGGAACAGAGATTCGGGGTGACACACAAGGAGAAATTAAAAAAAATGCGCCGGTTGGTGGACGTGTTGACCCTGACCGCCACCCCCATCCCTCGCACTTTGCAACTTTCACTGTTCGGAGCCCGGGATATGTCCATCATCAACACTCCTCCCAAAGACCGGCTTCCCATCCATACCGAGATTGTGGAATTTGATAAGGAGCTTATTGCCGAAGCTATTCTTAGAGAAGTTGACAGAGGAGGGCAAGTCTACTTTGTTCATAATCGGGTGCAAACCATAGAGGCCATGTATGGATTTCTGAAAGATTTAGTTCCAGAGATCAGGATCGCCATCGCGCACGGTCAGATGGATGAACGCCTTTTGGAAAAGGTGATGTTAGAATTTCTGGACCATCAATATGACTGCCTTTTGGTCACCTCCATCATCGAGTCGGGCATCGATATTCCCACGGTCAACACCATTATCATAAATAGAGCCGATAAGTTCGGACTGGCCCAGCTTTATCAACTAAGAGGTCGGGTGGGAAGATCTGGCACCAAAGCCTATGCCCACCTTTTGATACCGAAGGTGAAATTGCTCTCCTCCACCGCGCGGAAAAGGCTGAAAGCTTTAGAACAGTTCACCCAACTGGGCTCCGGCTTCCATTTAGCTTTAAGAGATTTAGAAATCAGAGGGGCGGGCAACCTTTTGGGTCCCCAACAACATGGGTTTATCGAGGAGGTCGGTTTTGATCTTTACTGTCGGCTTTTAGATGAAGCGGTCCGGGAATTGAAAGGGGAAAAGATCGAAAAGCTAAAAGAGGTGAAGATGGAATTCGACCTGGACATATATATTCCGGAATCCTATATCCCGGATAGCCAGCAAAGGGTGGAAATTTATAGGAAACTTTCCGAGGCTTCTTCTGTAGAAGAGGTGGATATGATTAAAGCGGAACTTTTGGACCGGTTTGGAAAACCGAAAAAAGAGGTCAAAGACCTTCTGGAGTTTACCTGTGCCAAAATCACTGCCTCCATGAAAGGGATCTCCCGCCTATCTTTGAAAAAGGACGTCTTGACGCTTGAGTTTCCGCCGGATAAGAAAATGGGAAAAAAAGAGATAGAAAACCTGTCCCAAAAGATTGAGTTTCCCTTCGAATTCAAGGTGGATCAATCGCTTAAGGTATATGTGAAGCTCGAAGAGGTGGCTTTTGAAAAAAAAGCCGAATTTGTGAAAAACTTCTTGCTAAAATTGTAAGGGGGTCTTATATTAGAAAAAATATCGGGGATAGTTTGAAAATTAAAGGTTATGTGAAAACAATAATTCTTTAACAGAAGGAGGAATGGAAGAATGAGAAGAGTAAACCTGCTTTTGGGTCTGGGGGTCCTCTCTTTCGTTTTGGTCTTAGGTTGTGCGAAAAAAGAGGTAAAGATAGTGGCCAAGGTGGGGGACAGAAAAATTACCGTGGAGGACTTAGAGAATGAATATAGACAGGAATCGAGATTAATCATCCAAGGTAGATCTGAACTGGATCGCAGAAGGGATGCCTTGAATAAGCTGATTCGGGATCAGGTGGTGATTATAGGAGCTTATAAGGAAGGGTTGGATAAGGAGGTGGAAAACGACACCACCCTAAAGAAACAAAAAGATCAGATATTGTTGAATGAGTTGGGTAAAAAGGAGATTGTTGACAAATCCAAAGCTTCCGAACAGGAGATAAAGAGTCAGTACGATAAAATGAAAGAGGAGATCCATGCCGGGCACATCCTGGTGGAGACCAAAGAACAGGCGGACAGCATATACCAAAAGTTAAAGGAGGGGGCGGATTTCGCGGAGATGGCTAAAGAAAAAAGCATTGATCCTTCAGCTAAAACCAATGCAGGCGATTTAGGTTTTTTTGGCTGGGGGAGGATGATCCCGGAGTTCCAAGAGGTGGCTTTTAAACTAAAGGATGGGGAGATATCCAGGCCCGTAAAGACCACGTATGGCTGGCATATCATCAAATTAGTGGAACGAAGAGAGGCGAATCAACCGCCTTATGAGGAAGCCAAGGAGATGATTCGGGCACAATTAGAGCGAGAAAAAAACCAAAAAAGGGTCACGGAGTATTTCGAGGAGTTGAAGAAGAAGGTGAACTTCAAGCTAAATGAAAAGGCATTGGATCTCTTGATATCCAAAAAGACAGAGACCTCTCCAGACACCTTGGGCTTGAAAAGAAGGGAATACCAATTTGACATGGACGAATTCACGGATGAGGAGAAGAACATGAGTTTGTTCACCTATAAAGGTGGCCAGACTACGGTGGGAGCTTTCATGGATCAGTTCAATAGCATGCCCGCCATGTACCGCCCCAGATTAGATGACAAGGAAGAACTAGAGAAGGTAGCCTTCCAGAGTATAGTTCCGGAGATTGTGCTGAAGGAGGCACGCGACCAGAAATTGGAAAAGACCAAGGATTTCAAGGAGAATTGGCAGAAGTTTTTGGAGCAGAAAATGGCAGAAAAGATGAGATCTGAGGTGATTCTAAAGGACGTGGTAGTTACAGATGAAGACATACAAAGCTATTATGATAAGCACCCGGAACGGTATGAAAAGCCGGCCGAGGTTCATATAAAGGAGATTTTGGTTAAAACCGAACCGGAGGCTTCAGACATTTTGAAACAGCTGAAGAAAAAAGCTGATTTTGATAAGCTGGCGCAGGAGAGGACCATTAGACCCGATGTGAAAAATCAGGGTGGGGATTTAGGATCTTTTACTCGTCCCCGATATCCTGAACTTTTTGATGCCGCCCTTCCCATGAAAGAAGGAGAGCTTAAAGGACCGATAAAAATCATGGATCGGCAATTTGGCGAAAGCTATGCGGTGATAAAACTCATAGAAAAAAAGGAAGCCCAAAAGGCCCCTCTGGATGAGATTAAAACCCAAGTCGCTACTCAAGCAAGAAATGAAAAAAATAATCAAACCTTTAACCTTTGGGTGGAAGATCAAAAAGCCAAACTCCCCATAGAAATCAATGAGGAGGTTTTAAAATCGACGGTGAAGGAAGGGGTGGAAAAAGAAGGAAAAACTGAGGGTAAAGGTTAAAGCATTTGACTGGATAAAGATGGTGAGAGGATAGGATCTTTCCTGAACAGGTAAAATTAAATCAGGGGCTGTTGCTTAAGTCTATTTAGCGTCTCTCGGTTAAGGTTTAGTTCGACCCTTCGACAGACTCAGGGCGGTGAGCGAAGTCGAACCGCAAGCTCACTACCAGTCGGCTACGTATCGGTTTCGGGTGTTGGTTTCGTTTGTCCCGCCAAAGGCGGGATAGACCATGACGAGTTACGATAAACGATACGTAATGGTTCGGCAAGCTCACCATGAACCGCAACCTTTCTAAGTAAACCCATGAGAGAAATACTTAGGCTACGGTTCCATCATCTGCACAATGTATAAAAAACTTGCTTTTTTCGTTCTCTTGATTTTGGCAATCTTTTTAGCCTTTGGGGGTTGTAAGAGGAAGGAGCAAATACAAAAGCCAGGCCAATTGGGAATACCACAGAAGGAGGGGGAGGTGGTAGCGCGGGTGAATGAAGAGGTTTTGACTGAAAAGGACATGGAGGCCATCCTCCCGGAAGCCCAGAAGAGTTCTATCTCTCTGGAGCAAAAAAAAGATTATGTGAGAAGATGGATCGAAAACCAGATTCTTTATCAGGAGGCCAAAAAGGAAAGAATAGACCAAGATGAGAATATCAAATGGCAAATAGATCAAGCCGTTCGGAACATAATTATAGAGGGCTTTTTGGAAAAAGAGCTTCAAGCCCGGGTAGTTGTCCCCGAAAAAGAGGTAAAACGGACTTACCAGGAAAACAAGAACACGTTCAAACGGGAGCAAGATGAAGTAAGGCTTAGCCGTATTCTGGTGAAAAATATTGCGGAGGCGGGATTGGTTAGGGTGAGAGTGCAAGGGGGCGAGAGTTTTGACCGGATCGCCAGACAAATGAGCTTAGATGAACAGACTAAAGAAAGGGGAGGAGATATAGGATATGTTCCGCTTTCCAATATTCCTCCTCCATTTTATGAGGCAGTTACAAAATTGAAAACAGGAGAGCTCTCCGTACCCATCCAAACAGATTATGGATTTGTCGTAATAATGCTTACAGATAGAAAAGAAAAGGATAGCATAAAGGAATATGAACAGGTAAAAGAGGAGATAACTGATTCTTTGACCCGCACCAAAAGGGAGAAGGAGGTGGAAAATCTCTTCGAGGAGCTTAAAAAAGATGCCAAAGTCGAGACCTTCGGCTGGGCCAGCGGAATCTTTCCCCAATAAAATAAGAAACTTAGCTGAACCCGAAAACATTGGACATAGATGGGGGGATCCTCTGGTGCAGATAACTCAAACAAGTATTTGTATTCCGCTCTCCAATTTATAGTTTCTCAACAGGTCTTGAAGGTCAAGCATCCCTTAGGGCGCTTGAAGAAAAGAGTTGTCAACCCTTTCGTATATCAGTACATGTCTATAGAAAAATCCTTCAAAAAATTCTATTATGAAAATGAAGACTCATAAACTAAAATCTTTGATTTCTTGGGTAAGGGCAGTCCTTCTCCTTCTTTGCTCGTTCCATCTTCTATCAAGCTTATCATCTGCCCAGGAGGTTCTGGACCGAATCGTGGCGGTGGTGGGAAATCAGATCATCTTGGAGTCCGAGCTTAAAGCCCAATTGACTTTGTATGCCACCCAGTTCGGGGTTGACCTGAAAGATGAGGAAAAACGAAAGGGGCTTGAAAAAGAGCTTTTGGAGCAGATGGTCAATGACAATTTGCTTCTGATCCAGGCGGAAAAGGACACCACCATTGAGGTGACTCCTAAAGAGGTGGAGACTCAAGTGGAGGAGCAATTGAAAAAGGTGAAATCGCAGTTCTCTTCAGATGAAGCATTCCAAGATCAGCTTAAAGCCGAGGGTTTGACCGAGAATGAGCTAAAGAAAAAATACAAAGAGCAGATAAAAAGGCAAATGCTCATCGATAGACTCTCCTCCAAAAAACTCTCTCGGGTCTCGGTTTCAACCAAAGAGGTGAAGGATTTCTACCAGACCTATAAAGACAGCATCCCCGATCAACCCCAATCCATCAAATTAAGCCACATCCTTCTGGAGATAAAACCAAGCCAGAACACCTTGGATTCCTTGAAGAAAAAGGCAGAAATGGTCTTGGACTTAGCTAAAAGAGGGGAAGATTTTGCTACCCTGGCTTTGAAATATTCGGACGATCCGAGTGGTCAGGAAGGGGGGGATTTGGGATTTTTTAAAAAGGGGGAGATGATCGAAAAGTTCGAAAAAGTTGCCTTTGTTTTAAATCCGGGAGAAATAAGTGATCTGGTGGAGACTGAATTCGGTTATCACATAATAAAAGTCGAAGAGAAAAAGGGTGATGAGGTTCACGCCCGACACATACTCATTCTAATCCGACCATCAAAAGAGGATACCCTCAGGGTGAAAACTTTTGCCGACAGCCTTTGCCAAAGGATTTTGGGGGGAGAGGATTTTGGCGAACTGGCGAAGGAGTATTCCTCGGATGAGGATTCCAGAAAGATGGGAGGGGAGTTGGGGTGGTTTCCGGTGGACCAAATGGACCCGGAGTTCAAAGAGGCTGTAAAAGACCTAAAGGTCGGTGAAATGAGCAGACCCACCCAAAGTCAGTTCGGAATCCATGTTTTCAAGGTTTTGGATAGAAAAGAGCAAAGAAAATTAAGCCTGGAAGATGATTGGGACGTCATAAAGGAGATGGCGCGTCGCAA
>JALHUP010000103.1 GCA_022866585.1 Candidatus Zixiibacteriota bacterium
GTAAATCTTTTGGGAGAGAAGTGACTTCCTCCTACGGAAATCTCTTTGCCGATCGGATCCAAATTGGGGAACAGGACATCCACCACATCCGCCCCTAATACCATCACCATGGCTCGGTACTTAACATCGCTGTCCGTGAAGAATCTCCCCTCTTCTGCATAATTATTGTTGACCACCTCATATTCTGGAAGGACGCCAATTAGTTCAAAGTTGCTCACCTTGTTTTCCTTATATTTTACCGTTTTGGTTCCGGGACCCCAATTTTGGGGAGAAACAGCCTCCACCGAAGGGCAAAGGTTCTTTACTGCTATAGCGTCCTCAAAGGTTATGGGTTTTCGATTTCTTTCTTCCTCTGAAGGTCCATCGAATTGAATCGCGATTTTGAACTTAGTCACATAGATAGCATTAGAGCCCAATGACTCTATTTGCCGAGCCATGCTTTTGTTCAGGCCTGTTATTATAGAAACCATGGCGATGACCGTGGTTACTCCAATCAACACCCCCAAGATGGTCAAAAAAGCCCGCATCTTGTGGGTTTTGATTGCCGCCATGGCCATCAGCATGCTTTCTTTGATTTCAAAAATATTCATTATTGATCCGTTATGCGTTATCCGTCATTCGTCATTCGTCATACGTCATTCATATCTCAACGCCTCAATGGGATTCAGTCTGGCGGCTTTCATGGCCGGGAATATTCCAAAAAATATCCCCACAGATGAAGCTACAAATAATGCCACCGCCACTGACCACCCTTCCACCGCAGAAGGCAGAGGAGTGGTAAGGGAAAGAATCTTGGCGATTAAAGCTCCCATAGCCACACCGGCTATCCCCCCCACTAAAGCCAGAGTTACCGCCTCCACCAGAAATTGCCACAAAATATTTCTTCTCCTGGCACCCAAAGCCTTCCGGATACCTATCTCTTTGGTTCTCTCGGTCACCGAAACTAACATTATATTCATTATCACGATCCCGCCCACCACCAAAGATATGGAGGCTATACCTCCCATCACCATGAGGGCAAGTCGAGTGAACTGGCGGAAGAAGTCCATTATGCTCTCTGAGGTTAAGATGGCGAAATCATCCTCCTTATCATAGGGAACATTCCTCCGCGCCCTCAAAATCAACCGACATTGATCCATGGCCTCCTGCATGGACATGAAATCACGCGCTTTAACAAATACCATTAAGAACATGCTCCGCTTGAAAATCTTTTGATAGGTGGTTATGGGAATGAGAACGAAATTATCCTGATTATCTCCCAGAAAAGTCCCTTTCTTTTTTGCTACTCCAATGATTCTAAAGTAATCATTGCCGATCTTTATATCTTTTCCCATGGGATCCTCGTTAGGGAAAAGATTCTCCACTATCTCCCAGCCTACAAAACAGACCTGCCTATTATGTTCCACCTCGAACTCCGAGATACCCCTTCCTTCATAAACGTCATGGTTGGCGATCTCGGTTATGTTGGCAGTTGCTCCTACGATAGTCATGTTGGAGAGATGCTTATTCTTATATTTAACCTTTCTCCAGCTAATAGCTTCAGCTCCCACCTTCCCGCAATCCGGACAGTTCTCTTTAATGGCTTCCATATCCTTCAGGGTGAGATTTTTCCTTTTTATCTGTTTGAACCATTCCTCACTGGAGGTGATCATACCGAACTTGCGAATCAGAAAGGTGGTCGATCCCATACTTGATATCTCCGTCTCCACATATTTATTCATACCGGAGATGATGGCGACCACCGCGATCACAGTCATCACCCCGATGATCACCCCGATCAAAGTCAGAATCGATCTCAGTTTGTTCGCAACCAACGATCTTAAAGCGATAACTATGCCTTCTAAGAATTGCATGTCAAAATAGGTTTGAAGTTCGTGGGTTTGTTAGTTTAAAAAAATTCTTTAAGAACTTTCTGAAAAACTATCTTAAAGGGGCAATCCACACGGCTCATCGATTGGAGTGTTCACCTTTAGGTGAACCAGTTGAAGCTCTTTGTATTTTGAGAAGTTTTCCGCAGGATCCATAGAACGGGTCAAGCTAAAGCTTGACACTCCAGCATAACTTTCCCCTATTTAGCTTTTAAAGGAATCCGTTTAAATTTTCTTGTCCTCGTTTTCTGATTTTTGACCCCATCAGTGCTTTATCCTTTCCTCTTTTTCCACCATTCCGTCTCTAATATGGATCACCCGATCGGCATAGGTGGCTATATCCAGCTCATGGGTAACAATGATAATGGTGTTTCCCTGCTTGTGAAGTTTATCAAACAACTTCATGATGTCAACTCCGGTAGCGGTATCTAAATTCCCGGTGGGTTCGTCCGCCAAAATCAAAGAGGGATTGTTCACCAGAGCCCGGGCAATTGCCACTCTCTGCCTTTCTCCACCGGAAAGCTCATTCGGCTTATGAGTCATCCGATCCTCCAAATCCACCATCTTCAGGGCTTCTTTTGCTTTTCTCTTTCTCTCTTCCGATTCAGTTCCATTGTAGACTAATGGGAGTTCTACATTATGTGCGGCCGTGGCACGAGGCAAAAGATTAAAAGTCTGAAATACGAAGCCTATCTCTTTGTTTCGAATGTATGCTAGCTCATCGTCGTTCATTTGACTGACTAATCGATCGTTTAAGTAATAATCGCCTTTGCTGGGGGTATCCAGACAACCGATGAGATTCATCAAGGTTGACTTGCCCGAGCCGGAAGGACCCATGATGGCCATATATTCTCCTTTTTCCACCTGCAGGGTGATTCCTCTGAGGGCATTAACCTTCTCCGCCCCCATCTCGTAGACCTTCCAGAGGTTTTCTGTTCTGATCAACACCTAAAATTTTCCTCCCATATTTCTTCTGTGAAGCTACCCCCTCACCCTATCCCTCTCCCCAAGGGGAGAGGGGATAGTTGACTCGCTTTTGTTATCCTTTTTCGCTTTCCTCTTTTTTCTCTACTTTTTTCTCTATTTTAACTTTATCCCCATCCTTCAAAGTTCTTAAAATTTTATAGCTTCCCGTCACCACTTGGTCGTTCTCATTTATGCCGGAGAGTATCTCTATGTTCTGCTGGTCAGCAATTCCGGTTTTGACCTTCACAAACTTTGCCCTTCCCTCTTTAATCACAAACACCCCTTGAACCTCTTTCTCTTTCTTCTTTTTTTCATCCTTGGTCTGGTTGCTGTCTGTCGAAGCCAGAGCCCCTTCCTCTTTCTTCTTTAGTGTATCAGCTTTTTCCTCCTTCATCACCACGGCTTGAATGGGGAGGCTTAAAACATTGGGATGAAAGTTGGTGGTGACGTCTACAGTGGCGGACATGCCTGGTCTAATATCCGGAATTGTATCCAGAAGCATGACTTTTACCAAGAAGTTGGTAACCTGATCCTGGGTTCCCAAACCGCTGATTCTGGCGGTATGTCCGATCTCCGTCACTATTCCCTTAAAGAGGGTGTCGGGGAAGGCATCTATCTCTATCTTGGCTTCCTGGTCTACCTTTACGCTGGCTACATCAGTCTCGTCTACTTCCACCTCTGCTTGTATTTCGCTCATGTCGGAGATAGTCATAATCACCGTGCCGGGATTGTTCATGGTGCCAATCATCACTATCTCGCCCAACTTAGCATTAAGGGCAGTGACCATTCCGTCCATAGGAGAGGTTATGGTGGTCTTGCTCAAATCATACTCTGCTTGTTCCAAGTTAGCCACGCTTTGGGCACGTTGCGCCTGGGTTAAATGGAGTTGGGTAAAAGCGGCATCATATTGCTCTTTTGAACTCAGCTTTTTTTCAAAAAGCTCCTTTTGTCTTTGGTAAACCAACTGAGCCTGTTCCAAATTAGCCTCAGCTGAACTCAATTGAGCTTTCGCTTGATTGGCCGCCGCTTTATATTCGGTCTCATCCAGTTGAACCAAAAGCTGTCTTTTCTTTACCAGGTCCCCCTCTTTCACCGGAAGCTTCACGATCTTAGCAGGCACATACGCACTGATCTTAACATCGGTTTTAGGAGTTATTCTGCCATTCGCGGTTACAATAGACGTTATGTCACCCCTTTTGGCTTTGTCGACCTGGACTTTATAGGCCTTCTCTCCACTTTTAAAAATATTGACAACTACAATGATGGCTACTACGGCAATCGCTCCTAAAATTATGATGATTTTTTTCTTTTTCTTCATAAATCCTCCTTAGGCGGAATCAAAAAGCATGTTTGAAGGTTTCTGGAAATTAAACTTCACTTAAAACATTACGCTTCTTCCAAAAAACTTGTAAACTCTGATTCGAATTTAGACTTGTAGTGGCAAAGTTTACTTTGCCTTAGTTGGTTTGCATTTCGGAGCGCGACACAAGTGTCGCTACTCCTTTTGCTCATTACTCTCTGTTCTTACTTTTTACCCTCTTTCCACGCCCCGCCTGAGGCGGGACGGCTACCAATCTTCACTCTATTTTCCGACGGCTTTTTCAAGCTGGGCTATTGCCAGATTATAGTCGTATAAAGCCTGCACCTGATTGCTCTCGGCGGTTTTGTAGCTGTAGTTGGCATCCAGAAGCTCCAACATAGAAGCCGCACCTAAATTATATTTCTCCTTGGTCAAGTTCTGGTCTTCCTCAGCCGACTTCAAAGCGTCCTCGGTCACTCGAATCTTCTGCTCTGCTTCCATTATCGCCAAAAGAGCTTTGTTGATCTCCAACTTAACTTCTCTTCTGTCTTTTCTTAACTTCTCTTTTGCTGATTGCAGATTAGTTTGCGCGCTCCATATTCTCGAGAGCGTGGAAAGTCCATTGGATAGGTTGAGGCTTACCTGTATCCCCATATACCACGGATCGTAAGGTTTTCGATAGTCTGCCCAGCTTTCGGGGAACTTCGTATCGCTCCAATTATAATTTACCCCAAAGGAGATGTTGGGTAAGTTCACACTCCGTGCCATAGTTAGCCCAGAATGAGCTTGATCTACTTCTGATTTGGTTATGTTAATCTGGGGATGATTTTCTATGGTCTTTTCTGTAATTGGGTATGCGGTAGGGTCAAACTTTTTATACTCCAACTTTGCATCTATTTGAATCGGTAAATCTACATTCCTCCCCAGAATATTATTCAGATCAGCCTCCGCCAACTTTATGCTATTTTGGTCGGTGATCAAAGCCAAACTATCATTAGCTAACTGCACCTTTGCCTTTAAGTAGTCAGAGAGAGAAGCCGAGCCCAGATCATATTTGGCTTTAGCCATATTTAATTGCTCTTCGCTTCTTTTAACCGCTTCGGTTTGAACTTCCAATAACATCTGAGTTTTGAGAAGGGCATAACAGCTGTTCTTAACTCCCAAGACTACCGTTTGTTTGGTTAACTTGAGATTCTCTCGGGCTGAAGATTTACCTTTCTTAGAGTAGTTGTAATTTGCTACATTGTTCCAGCCATCGAAAATGGTTTGGGTAAAACTCAGTCCCAAGCCATAGGAACTTTGGTACTGAGAAGCAACGTCGTACCTATACCTGCTCCCGGAGTAGCTAAGACCCACTTTTGGCAAGAAGAAGCCTTCCCAGGTTCCTAAAAAGTTATATTTAGCCCTATCGTAATTCTTTTCAGCCGTTCTAATGTCATAGTTGTTCTTAAGGGCAATTCTTATACATTCGTCTATGGTCAAGACCTCTTGAGAGGATGGCTCGGTTTGAGCCAAAGTGAAGTTAACCCAAAAAAATAGGGTGAAGATGGTTAGGAAAATCGATTTTTTCATTTCTCTTTCTCCTTATTATATTAGAAGCTAAACATTCCACCTAATAGGCTGGATACTCCAGATTTTAGAAAAACCCATACGATCCAGAGAACAAATACCGTAGTATAAGATTTTTTGGGAGTGAATTTATATATAACCGCCATCCCTATAGAGATCAGGATCACCTGCCAGATGACGAAGATGTCGAAGCTGGAGAAAATACTATACAAAAAGGACCCTTTAGCATCAGGCGAAAGCAACAAAGCTAAGTTGGTCTGAACGTCTGTGCTCTTCTTTACCAAAGTCAAGGGTAGCTTAACTACCGTGGCAGGAATGCCAATCAAGCCGGAGTAGCAATAAACAGAGAAGACTTTTCTGAAAGTGGAATCCCCTCCCAGAAGGACATTAAATACGAAGAAAAGAATCGCTGAAGCTATGGCGAGATAAAACAAGGCTCCTATGGGGGTAATGCCCAACTGCCATGCCGGAGGATGTCCGGTTCCCTGCATTTTCTCAATGATCGCCCCTTTTTGTTCAGCCGGAATTTTCTCGTTAGCTTCGATTTTGGCGATCTGCTCACCCATTATGAAAGGATAAGCATAATAGTAATACACTATCCCCAAAAGGCTCACGATGATAAATGGAATTAACCAGGTGGGTTTAATTTTTAAACTCGCAAAGACTTTTTTGGGCTCAAAAAATATGTTTATGATTTTGGATGCTCCCCCCATGGGTTTTTCTTCCTGCGGAATAGTTGAAATAACTTCTTCCATCTAAACTCTCCTTTCTAAGAAGATTCTCTTCACATCAATTATTTAAACGTATAGAATCTGAAATAAGTTTCAAAAAAAACAGAAGACAATTAGCAGTAACCAGTCGGCAGATAGCAGTTGGCAGTTTCAGATTCCTAAAAACGATCTTTAGCCGGTATTGACAAAACTCTTTATTCCGTTCTTTTCAAACTTCTACTTAAACCAACAATCATAGAGGATATTTCTTCCAATTTTCTTTTGAGCTCATAGGAATCGTTATTATGGGTATACTCCAGTTTTTCTGAAATATCCAGACATGCTATGACTTCATGTTTAGATCTTAACGCATAATTCAAAAACTTTGAGAATTCCTTAGAAGATTCACATCCACTTCCTTCCGCGATATTGAGCACAATAGAAGTTACCGCCCTTCTTATTTGATTAGTCAAACCAAATATTTCTTCTTTAGGGAACTTCTTCGAAACGTCATAGACTTCTTTGACCACATCTAACGCCTTATTGTATACTGATAAATCTTTAAACCCAGTCATCTTTTCCTCCTTTCAGAGAATCACTGCCAACTGCAAACTGAGGACTGCCAACTATTTAAACAAAGAACGGAGCAAGAATAGGTGTGGTTCCCGTTCGGCAAAAAGGATATTTTCAGAGCTCTCTATATAAAAAGTGGACAAAGAACCAAAGTTATGGTGCTTAAGAGTTTTACCAGAACGTGAAGGCTGGGACCTACGGTATCTTTAAATGGGTCACCCACGGTGTCCCCTACAACTGCGGCGGCATGCGTTGCCGTTCCTTTGCCAATGACGTTTCCTCTTTCATCTTTTAACCCACCTGATTCTATAAGTTTTTTCGCATTGTCCCAGGCACCTCCGCCATTGTTCATAAATGTTGCTAACATTATCCCGGCAATTGTTCCTACCATTAACAGGGAAGCCACAGCCTCGGCCGCAGAATATCCGGTTAATTTGAAAAAAACACCTACCACCACAGGCATTAAGACCGCCAAAAGTCCAGGGGCAATCATCTGCCTCAAGCCCGCTTTGGTAGTAATGTCAACCGCCTTGGTGTAGTCTGGCTTTACAGTTCCTTCCATGATACCAGGATTCTCCCTGAACTGTCTTTTGACTTCCTCAATTATTTTTCCCGCCGTATTGCCCACTGCTCTTAATGCCAGAGAGCTGAAAAGGAAAACCAGCATTACTGCTAAAAGACCGCCGACAAAAACCTCAACCTTTGCAATATTAACCACGTTGAATGTTTTTCCTGTAACCTCCCCCACCTTGTCCATGTAGGCTGAGAAAAGCAAAAAGGCAGCCAAACCCGCAGAGCCCATGGCATAACCTTTAGTCAAGGCTTTGGTTGTGTTCCCGACAGCATCGAGTTTGTCAGTAATTTTTCTCGCCTCCTTAACATCAGCCATTGCAATGATCCCGTTGGCATTGTCAGTTATCGGACCAAATGTGTCCATGGAGAGAATATAAGCACAGGTCATCAGCATGCCCATGGTGGCTACAGCCGTTCCATAAACTCCGCCGTTAGGTAAACCGGTCCGGGAGCCCAACCAGAAAGAAAGTAAAAGGGCTGAAGCAATGGTAACCGCAGTGGAGAGTGTGCATTCGTAACCGACCGCGGTTCCTGAAACAATATTAGTTGCAGGACCGGTTTTGCTGGCATAGGCTATTTCTTTTACCGGCCTGAATCTCCCTTCAGTATAATACTGGGTGATATAAACAAAAGCCAGGCTGGTTAGAATGCCAACTAACCCGGCCCAGAAATACCACAAATTGTGAAGCATGGTAGTCGTGGCAAAATACATTCCGATTATACTGAGAACAATTGCCACATAATAGCCTCTGTTTAGAGCGCTCATCGGGTTCTCTTCTTCCTTACCTCTCACCACCAGTATTCCTACCATCGCGGCTAAAAGACCAAAAGCCCTAACCACCAGAGGGAATATGATCCAGGCAGGGCTTTTGGTAACAGCAAATATTGCCACGCCTAAAATCATGGCGCCTATATTCTCTGCCGCCGTCGATTCAAACAAATCTGCTCCTCTCCCGGCGCAGTCTCCCACATTATCTCCCACCAGATCCGCAATCACTGCCGCATTCCTGGGGTCATCCTCTGGTATTCCAGCCTCAATTTTTCCCACCAGATCAGCACCCATATCCGCTGCCTTCGTATAAATTCCTCCGCCCAGTTGTGCAAATAAAGCCACAAAGCTTGCCCCAAAACCAAAACCTACAATAAGGAATGGAGCCTGGGCCGGGTTATTCAAACCGCCATAGGCATAGAAAATTGCAGTAACACCAAGCAAGCTTAATGCGACAATCAAAAAACCGCTTACCGCTCCACCTCTTAATGAAATGGTTATAGCCTCCTTCAAACTCCTTTGGGCCGCAGAGGCGCATCTCAAGTTTGATTTGACAGAAATGTACATGCCTATAAAACCAGAAATAGCAGAACAGAAAGCTCCCAGAAGAAAAGCCAGACTTGTTTTAAACCCTATATCAAAACTCTTTCCAAAATAACCGATGGCAACGCCTATAAGCAGAGAAGTGATTACAGCTAAAACGGCAATTGTTCTGTATTGCCTTTTGAGAAAAGCCATTGCTCCCTCGAATATCATCCCTCCGATCTCCTGCATTTTTTTGTTTCCAGGATCTTTTTTTAGAACATCCCTTGCCAGAAATATGGCAAAGAACACAGCCAGAATGCCCGATATCGGGACAATCCAAAAGATATTCATGGCATAACCTCCTGTGGATTTGAACACCTTAAGCAACTGAATCAGCAATTTATGTGTCTGTTGCTTAAGTCTGTTTGTCGTTTATCGGTTTGGGTTTCGGCCACGTATCGGTTTTTGGATATCGGTTTCGCCTTTAGTCTGAAACCCAATAAACAACAAAGAATTCACGCTAAACGATACGTAACCACCCAGACGGGCGAGCGGACGCTCCCGCCTGGGGGCGTCTGCCCGCCTCCGGCGGAAACGAAACCGGTGAGAGAAATATGCGTATGCACTCATATGAGCTCGGGTAATAGTCCTTTATTTTATGTGCATTCTTGTTATAGGTAATTCTTACCAGTCTCCGATTGCCTGGAGGCTCTCTCTTAACGGATAAAAATAGACTTAACGCAAAAGACCAACTGCCCCAAGAACGGCAACAAAAAACCTAAATCCGTTTATGGTGAGTTATAGAACCATAATGATTTCTCCCCTCTTTTAAGATATCTGTAAATTTTTCCTATTTTCAAAAGATCGGCAGAAGCAGACATAGAAAGGTAATAAATTTGTAAAATATAAGATTTAGATTCTGCGAATACCTCCTCCCGGTTATCTTCATCTGGGATGGTAAAGGTGTGAAGCCATTTTTATGATGCTATTTATAAAAATAAAGGCAGTTTAAACTACACTGCCTTTTATATTTCTAAAGGGGAAGGTCCCCATTATTTTGAACTTTAGTTTTCTGATTTTGGTCAAAAAATTTTTTCTTTTTCTATCGTTGCCAAAACTTAATTAGAATTAAGAAAGAAAGGCAAAAATAAATTTTTTCCCTTCATCCAAAGCCAAAATTTTCGAAGTGAGCAAAATGCTTTAGGTTTTCACCGTTTAAACTCGCCAGCTTTCAATTCGCTCAAAAAACTACTTTCCTGCTTTTCGAATCTTTATTATTTGCCGCGTATACCTAAATTCTCGCGGGCCGATCCAGCTTGGTTAAAACCAATTCATCATTTATTCTTCAATGTGAAACGAACTGGATAAGCCACTCTTACGGCCACGGGCTGGTTGTTGCTGATGGCTGGTTTCCATTTAGTTTGATAAGCCGCCTTTGTAGCGGACTCCTCGAAACCGGCGCTGGCTCCAGAGGGTTTGGTGACCCTGACATCTCGCACATTGCCTTTCTTATCCACCAAAACCTCCAGCAGAACTACCCCTTCGATTCCTGCCTGCTTGGCCAAGGGAGGATATTCAGGTATAACTTGACTTATGATAACAGGAGCCTCATCATAAGGGACGAATTCTCCTGGAGGAGGAAGGTATTCCTCGGAGGAAATTTCTACTGCGATGGAGTCACCGCCTCCCCCGCCAACTATGCTGGTGGCACTTAAATCTTGCATCTTTCCCAATTCAGCCTGGGTGGCAATGGTTACCTCTTCAGGAGCCTCCTCATCCGCCACCGCCTCGGGAATTCCCACTGAAGGAGGAGCCACCGAAGGGGCGGCTACCGCAATCTGGGGCGCTTGAGTTTGCGAAAGCGAAGGAGGAGCGGCTAACTCTGCTAAGCTTTTAATCCTAATCACCCCTTTAGCTTCAGGTAGTTTTGTGCTTGCCTGACTGTAAAGCAAAAAACCACAGATTACCACAATGTGCAAAAGTCCAGCTAAAATCACCCCTAACCCCAAGTTCTTCTGATAGCTCCTTTTTAGCTCAAACGCTCCGTAGCTGATGAAGCCTCCTGGTGTGGTTTTAAGACTCATTGTTTTTTCCGAGCTCACGGTGCTACACCTCCTTTCACACCAGCCATCACCCTTATATCATATTCCGAAAAGGGTGACAAGCTGAAACGATAACTGAAATTCGGGTCGGTCTCTTTAAGCTGTTTCTCCACTAACTGAATCTCGTCTATCACATCCACCATCTTAAAATACTTGGCTTCTTTTTGTATTTTAACCAAGGTCACCAGCTTAGGCTGTTTTCTGTTCTGCTCCAAAAGTAAACTCCTCAAGGAATCGAAAGGAATCTGCTGCGGCGTCTCTCTGGCGATATTCCAATACAGATTGCCCTCCCCATCTATCCTTATGGTCAGAAGGCGAGATTCCGCCACCGGCACCGGATTCTGTGAGGGAGGAAGATTTACCTCCATGGCCTGAGGCATACTAAAGATAGTGGTGACCATATAAAATATCAGAAGCAAGAAGGCTATATCCACCATGGGGGTCATGTCTATTCGTATCCCAATCCTTTTTTTAGGTCTTTTGAGACCAACTCCTTTTCTTTGTCGGGGTGCTGGCCCGCCTGTATCAACTGCTGCCATTGGTTTTCTCTCCTAATCTTAAGAACATTAAAGCTCCTTAATTACTATTAGGTCGCTCCCCCCTTCTCCATTTCCATCTCCGTGACCAAACTGAACTTACTGATCTTGATAGCCTGAAGCGCATCCATTATACTGCCCATGGTTCCGTAGCTGACGTCTTTATCTGCCTTAATAACTACGAACCAGGTAAAAGCTCCCGGCACACTCCCTCTGATACGAGTTATTGTCTCGGGAAGAGTAGCGGGAGTTGCTTCTTCATAATGTCTCACCGGCTCTGTTACCTCTTTTCCTTCCCTTTGTACCTTCTGTTTAGTAATATATTCAACCAGAATGCTGTCTTCTTTAGTCACGGTGACATAGATCATATCCGATTCGGGGAGCTTTATTTCTGAGTGCGACATGGGCAAAGCCACATGTAACTTCTCCGGTGGCTTAAATGAGGTGGTGGTCATATAGAATATCAAAAGAAGAAAAGCAATATCCACCATGGGAGTCATGTCAATCTTGACCCCTATTCTTCTCTTCATTCTCTTCAGCATGACTTTTCTCCTTTTCCGTCGATTTTGACCAAATGGCTTTTACCTTCCTTCTATTTGGTCTCCGCCTCTCTGCTTTTCAAAAGCTGAAGCACTTCATAGGAAGCCTCATCCATGGTGTAGTTAAATGCGTCCACTTTATTCACGAAGAAATTATATGCCACAATTCCCACAATCGCATTGAACAAACCACCGGCGGTATTTACCAAAGCTTCCGAGATTCCGACAGCCAATGCCTGGGCATCGATAATCCCGCCTACCCGGTGTCCGGTAGCGGCGAAAGCTCGGATCATTCCAATGGTGGTTCCCAAAAGTCCCACCATGGTAGCGATGGAAGCGATAGTGGAGAGAGCAATTAAATTTCTCTCCAGAAGCGGAACCTCCAAAGCATTTGCCTCCTCTATGGCTCTTTGGGTCTCGGTTAAGCGCTTCTCCGCACTCTTCTCGGTGGCCGAAACCTGTTGATATCTTTCAATTCCAGATCTCAAAACGTTAGCCACCGTGCCTCTTTGCTTGTCACAAGCCGCAACCGCCCCCTTCAGGTCGTTCTGTTGTAACATGGAGATAACATTCTTAAAAAAGGATTGAACCGAGGTTTTCCCCTTGGCTTTATTTAAAGTAAACA
>JALHUP010000104.1 GCA_022866585.1 Candidatus Zixiibacteriota bacterium
GAAGGGGCACCGCATGAGGTTCTTTTGGTGATCGATGCCACCACCGGACAAAACGGTATCTCCCAAGTGCAACAGTTCGATGATGCCGTTGGCATAACCGGCATCTTTTTAACCAAGTTGGATGGCACCGCCAAAGGCGGGATTATTATCTCCATCGCCAACGAATTAAAAGTCCCCGTGAAATATGTAGGCTTAGGAGAAAAGCCGGATGATTTCCAACCCTTCGATCCGATCCAATTCACAGAGGCATTGTTTTCGTGATCAAAAGATTCATATGAAGACATAGACATTTCTCTCTCCCCTTGCGGGAGAGGGTAGGGTGAGAGAGAGCATTATATCAAAAATAATCACGTTTGCATTAAATATATACATTCCGTTTGAGGATTTAAGGCGTAAGCCTTTTAAATAGAGGTTCAACAGATGATGAAAGAGATAAGTGTAAAGACCTCCTCTCGGGTGGAGTTAATTGATATAACCCATCTGGTGGAGAAAGTTGTTTTGGAAAGCAAAATCAAATCTGGTTTGTGCATAATTTATGTCCCGCATACCACTGCCGCGGTAACCATCAATGAGAATGCGGATCCCAGTGTGAGAAGAGATATTATTGCAAAGTTAAACAAAGTCATCCCTTTTGACGATAATTACGCCCACCTTGAAGGCAATGCCGCCGCTCATATAAAAGCGAGCATCATTGGTCCTTCTGAAACCATCTTGGTCAATGGAGGCAGTCTGGTTTTAGGCACCTGGCAAGGAATCTATTTCTGCGAGTTTGACGGTCCCCGCAACAGAAAAGTGATGATAAAAATAATTGAGGGATAATACGAACTGTCCCACAATCACGATTGTAGTGGTCGAGCTTGCTCGACCCCAATGAACTGTCATTGCGAACCCCGATGAAATCGAGACAAAGCAATCTCAATGTAATTTACTGAACAGCACAGGGATTGCTTCACTATTGTTCGCGATGACAATCAAAAACCTTTTAGTGCGTTTGTTGTAGTTTTAAATCGAAAGCTTTTCGGGGTTAAAGAATTTTCCAAATAGCCGATATAAAAATGGGGCAGGAAATCCTTTCTGCCAGAGGCAAATCTGCCTTTGGCAGAAATTATCCTTCCGAGGATAGCAAGTTGAAGACGGAAGGTAGCTTCACCTTCTTGCTCAGCTCGCTATCCTCTTTTTTTATGCCTTCAGTAGGTCGGGCTGTCGCAGACTACCAGACAAAACTATGTGCGTCGGGTCGCAACCAGAGCAACAAATCTAACGAGGAATCTTTATCCTTTTTAATCCCCCTTTAACAAAAGCTAAGCTTCGGTCTCCTTCACCTTTTCATAAAGATAGATTCTATTCTCTGCCCTTTTCAGGGCGGCTATGGCACGGGGGATGTCGATATCCTTCTCTTTCGATTTCAGTCTCTGTCTGGCTCTCTCCAGAGCTTTTTTCGCCCTTTCAATATCTATGTCCTTGACGAACTCGATGGAATCAGCCAGGATGGTCACCTGATTTTTAAAAACCTCCATGAATCCACCGCTGATGGCTAAATTTACCTCTTGATTATTTTCATCTTTAACTGTCAGTTTTCCCGGAACCAATCCGGTTATCAAAGGAGCATGATTGGTCAAGACCCCTAAATAGCCCTCTGATCCAGGGGCGATAAGAGACCTTACCTCATCCTCGTAAAATATTTTCTCCGGAGTGACGATGGTTA
>JALHUP010000105.1 GCA_022866585.1 Candidatus Zixiibacteriota bacterium
TAGGGCCGTGGATCAAGTCAACATCGAATGTAAACCGGGACGGGTCTTCGGGCTTTTAGGTTTAAATGGGGCCGGAAAGACCACGCTTATGCGTCTTTTATCTACCACTCTTAAACCCAGCTCCGGAACCGCCAAAGTGGCAGGATATGATATAATTCAGGAGCCGGAGAAGGTCAAAGAGAAGATTGGGTTTCTATCCAGCGATACCGGGTTATACCGCAGATTGACCGCAGAAGAGACGGTGACCTACTTTGGAAAGCTCAATAATATCGAGGAGAAAGAGCTTAAAACTAAGGTGGACGAAATTTTTCAGACCTTCGATATGAATAAATTCAGACAAACCAGAATCGATAAGCTTTCCACCGGGATGAAACAGAAAGTCTCCATTGCCAGAACATTTGTTAATAATCCGGAAGTCTTAATCTTGGATGAACCCACTTTAGGTTTGGATGTGGTGACTTCGCGGAGCATCATCGAGTTTATCAAAGAATCGAAAAAGTTGAACAAATGCATTCTTTTCTCCACCCATATCATGTGGGAGGCAGAGAAACTGTGTGATGATATTGCCATCATTCATAAAGGGAAAATTCTGGAGGTGGGAAGTTTAAATCAACTTCAAGCTAAAACCAGTTTAAAAGAGTTGGATGATATTTTTGTTAAGATTATTGGAAATGATAGTAAACAGTGATCAGTGGTCAGTGATCGGTCGTCAGTAACCAGTGCCCAGTTGCATTAAATAGCCAATGATAGGAATTTGCTCAAGACTCTAAATTTTTAACTCTAAACTTTTAACTATGAACCTAAGAAAGGTAAAAATAATCTATCATAAGGAGATGTTGGACACTTTAAGGGACAGGCGCACCTTATACTCCATGATTTTGATCCCCATTATTCTTTTTCCCATCCTCATGTTCGGAATGAGTGCGGTAATGGTGATGATGGTGAAGAAAACAGAGGCGGAGATCACCAAGATCGTAATCATTGGAAAAAAATTCGCTCCGGACTTTGTTTCTTTAATTGACACGGCTAAGGCTTTTGAAATAGTGGAGGAGAGTGATTTTGAGTCGGCTTTAAAAGAGAAAAAAATCTCTGCGGCTTTAGAATTTCCGTCAGACTTTGAAAAGAAAATAATGGAAGAAGATAGTACTGAGGCAATCATCTATTATGATGCGGCTGAACTGAAATCAGATATGACTTCTGACAAACTAAGAGATAGGCTGAAAGATTATCAAGATAGCGTGGTAGCAGCAAGGCTCAAACAACGCCAGATTGACAAATCCTTACTATATCCCATAAAGATAAGCAAAAAGAATCTTGCACCTAAGGAGAAGATGGGTGGATTTATGCTGGCAATGTTTCTTCCTTACATGATTATCATATTAGCTATGACCGGTGCCATGTACCCAGCCATAGATTTAACGGCCGGAGAAAAGGAGAGAGGAACTTTAGAAACGATTTTGGTCACTCCGGTTTCCCGTCTGGACATTGCCACAGGGAAGTTCTTGACGGTTTTAACCGCTTCCCTTATAACCATACTCTTAGCCACCACCAGCATGAGCCTTACGGCAGGCTTTGGGTTTGCTAAAATGGGACAATTTGCTTCTGAACAGCAGATTCAATTCAGCATAAATCCTTTATCCATTATTTTGTTTCTGGTGCTGATGTTTCCCATAGCTTGTCTTTTCAGCTCCGCACTTTTGTCCATTGCCCTTTTTGCCAAAAGCTATAAGGAGGCACAAAGTTATATTACTCCTTTGATGTTTGTGGTGATCTTTCCTGCCATGATTTCCTTTCTCCCGGGCTTCGAATTAAATTGGCACCTGGCCTTCATTCCTATAGTAAATATCTCCCTGGCCGCCAAGGAAATTTTAATGGGCACCTACAAATGGGGGTTTATCGTCTTGATTTTCATCTCCACCTTTATTTACGCCGGATTTTCCATCTTCGTGACCAAAAGACTTTTCGAAAAAGAAGAGGTCTTATTCCGCACTTAAGACTCACTAACACCTAACACCTAACACCTAACACCTAACACCTAACACCTTTACTAAGTCAATGCTTTCCAAAATCCCCAAAAACATCTTCGTGCTTGGATTAGTTAGTTTTTTGACGGACGTTTCTTCTGACATGATCTATCCGATATTGCCCGTCTTTTTATCGGATGTTTTGGGCTCCAGCAAACTTTTCATCGGCTTGATCGAAGGAATTGCGGAAAGCACTGCCAGCATTTTAAAAATCTTCTCCGGGTGGCTTTCAGATAAATTAGGGAAAAGAAAAATTTTGGTGAGCCTGGGTTACGGTCTTTCCTCTTTGGGAAAGCCGATTCTCTCTGTAGTCACGGCTGGATGGCAGGTGCTTGTGCTTAGATTCATGGATCGTTTTGGCAAGGGGGTGAGAACTTCACCCCGGGATGCCATGATCGCAGACTCTTCACTTTCGGAAAGGAGGGGATTATCCTTTGGCTTTCATCGAGCTATGGACTCAGGTGGAGCTGTGTTAGGTCCGCTTTTAGCTTTTCTGTTTCTTCCTTTGGTAAACAGAAATTACAGAGCGCTTTTTCTTATCGCCTCCATCCCAGCCTTTCTCTCAGTTCTACTTTTAATTCTTTTCGTCCAAGAGAGAAAGAAAGTAAAAGAGAAGATATCAAGTATAACCAAACCTAAACTTTCCAGTTTTGATCGAAGATTCAAGATATTCGTTCTAGGAATAACCATATTCACTCTGGGAAACTCCAGCGATGCCTTCTTATTTTTAAGGGCGAAGGGTCTGAACATAGATGTGGTTTACATACCGATTCTCTGGTTGGTTTTAAACGCAGTCTACACTTTAGTCTCCTTGCCAGCGGGGTGGCTCTCCGATAGAATCGGTCGTAAAAATTTGATCCTTTCCGGGCTTTTTGTCTACGCCATAGTCTATTTAGGCTTTGCCCTGGCTACCCAATCTTATCATGCCTGGCTATTGTTTGCCGTCTATGGTCTTTATTATGGTTTGGCAAATGGGACCATGCGGGCGCATGTAGCTGATTTGGTGGGGGAGGATAAGAGAGCCACCGCGTATGGGATCTATCATGGGGCAGTGGGAATGACTGCGCTTCCAGCCAGTCTGATCTTCGGTTGGCTATGGCAATCGGTGGGGGTAAGTTTTGCCTTCTGTTTCGGGGCCGGCTTAGCTTCCTTGGCTTTTATGATTATTAGATTTGGATTATAATCAAGA
>JALHUP010000106.1 GCA_022866585.1 Candidatus Zixiibacteriota bacterium
CCAAATGAATGTTGACAAATGGGGATAATTACGTATATTTTGAGTTGAAGTTTTTGGTTCCGCCTCTGACGGGATCAAATATTTCGCCATCTGGCTAAAGAATGTTTTTCCAGTGGCGGATGCTTTTGGCAAAAGGAATTATTCATTTTGCAGGGTAGGGGAATCAATAAGGAGGCAATAAGTGAATGAGCGAATAAAGGGATGGTATGAAAGGCAAGACAAAATCTCTGTGTTTTTGTCTCTTTTTGTTTTTCTGGCAAGTTTTGTGGCGTATTTAAGAACCATGGCTCCTACCGCTTCCTTTTGGGATTGCGGGGAGTTTATTGCCTGTTCCTATATTTTAGGGATTCCACATCCCCCGGGAACTCCGCTTTTTATTATGATCGGACGGATTTTCAGCTTGATTCCCTTATTTGGTGAGATAGCGGCGCGAATTAATTTCATCTCGGCTTTGACCTCAGCCCTTACTGTCTGGTTATGTTATTTATTGATCATAAAGTTAATCAGCTACTGGGAGAAGCAGAATCCGAGCCTTTGGATCAAGATGGGAAAATATGTGGGAGGAGTGGCAGGTAGCTTATTTTTAGCTTTTTCGGTCACCTTCTGGTCTAATGCGGTGGAGGCGGAGGTTTATGGGACTTCCATGCTTTTAATGCTTCTGATTCTATATTTGGGACTTCTTTGGATGGACAAAAGAGGCACGCCCAAAGGGGATAGGCTTTTGATCTTGATCTCTTATTTGGGGCTTTTGTCCACCGGGATTCATATGACCGCCTTTATGATCATGCCCGCTATATTTTTGTTGGTGGTTCTGGTGGACAGAGAGAAACTTTTGGACTGGCGGTTCTGGATCACCGGTCTGGTTTTGGCTTTGGTGATGCACAGTCTAACCCCATTTTTGATCTTCATGGGAGGGTGGCTTTTCTTGACTTTCATTCTGATGCAGGTTTCAAGCAAAAAGAAAGCCTGGGCGCTCTCTTTCTTGATAATATTTGTTGGGATGATTGGCTATTCGACTCAACTTTTCATTCCGATCAGATCTTCTTTAGAACCAGCCATAGATGAGAATAATCCTTCCGATTGGCAAAGTCTCCAGGCTTTTTTGGAGCGGAAACAGTATGGCCAGCAGAGCATGATTTCCCGGATGTTTTACCGTCGGGGAACCTGGGCCAGTCAGTTTGGCGCCAAGGAGAGAATGGGATTCTGGGGATTTTTCCGGGAGCAATTCATGGAAAAAAAGCTCTGGTTTATCCCGTTGTTTTTGGGACTTCTTGGCATCTGGGAGCAGATCCGGAAAAGAAAAAGAGAGGGGACGGTTCTTCTGTTTCTGATTTTAGCCTGCACCGTGGGTTTGGTCTTATACATGAACTTTGCTGATGGAACCAAACCCGATCCTTTGACCGGAGAAATAATTTATATCGAGGTGAGAGACCGAGATTATTTCTTTACCCCCGGATACATGTTTTTCGCCTTAGCCATGGGGTTGGGTATTTGTGCCCTTTTGGCTAACTTGGGCAGTTGGCTGGAGATGAAAAAACGGGTTTTAACCAAGCCCGTGATCGGAATCTTATCGGTTATTATCCTCGGTCTGACGATTTTACCCTTAAATAGAGGTTTACATTCCCATAATAACAGAAGTGGGAACTACCTCCCTTATGATTATGCCTGGAATCTATTGCAGTCCTGTGATAAGGATGCCATTTTATTTACTAACGGCGACAATGACACTTTTCCTTTATGGTTTCTCCAAAATGTGGAAAAAGTCAGGCAGGATGTGCGGGTGGTGAATCTGAGTTTGATTAATACCAATTGGTATATTAAGCAGATGAAGAACCAGTGGGGTGTTCCCATAAGCTTTAGCGATAGAGAGATCGATAGGCTTAATTTCGTCAGAACCGAGGACGGTAAAATCCTGAGAATTCAGGATCGGATGATAGACGATATTCTGGAGACTAACAATTGGAAATACCCGATTTACTTTGCAGTCACCGTGGCCGGTGATAATAGAATTTATAAAGGGAAACCGATAGACAGTCACATGAGGATGGAGGGGATGGCTTATCGAGTGGTGAAGGAAGAAGGAAACATGATGGTGGAACCAGAAATAATGAGGGATAAGCTATTTAATGTTTTCAGATTTCGAGGCATAAACGACCCCAAAGTCTATAAAGATGACAATGACGAGAGGCTTCTGGCTAATTACACCTCTTGTTTTTTGGGATTGGCGGATACTTTAAGAAGGGCGAGGCAATACAACGAAGCTATACAGGTTGCCAAAAGGGTCACCACCCTCCTCCCCACCGATTGGCGTCCTTATGCCTATTTGATGCAGCTTTATGGAGAGTCGGATCAACCACAAGATTCAATAGACAAGGTATTTCAACAAGCTAACCGGGTGGTCCAGAGTGATGAGGAGCTGAAAGCCCAGAACTTCATGGAGAGATTGTATTTTAATTTAGGCTACACCTATAAACAGAGGGGTCAAACCCAAAAGGCAATAGATTCCATGAACAGGATACTCTCTTTTAACAAAAGCTTCCGTCCGGCTCTGGAGGCATTGGTTAGCATCTATTATGCCAATAAAGATAAAGGGGAGCTGACCAAGCTTTTTGAAACCTGGGTTTCCAACAATCCCACTGATGCTCAAGCCGCGGCCATGCTGACCCAGCTGAGATCGCCCGACTTCAAATTCGAAAATTCACCTCAATAGAAGATATAAGGAGCTGTTGCCCATGCTCGTATGAGTGCATACTGTCATATCTGCAAAATAAGGTTTCTATGTTTATCGGTTAGCGGTTTGGGTTTAGTTTCGACAAGCTCACTACAAGTCGGCTACGTATCGTATCCCGTCTGTGGGTTTCGTCTGTCGTATTTTAGACGATGCGTATGCATTCATACGAATAGACGTGTGACGATGATTCTTTAAACGATACGTAACCGAGGCCGTAACCATCTAAAACGAAACCCAAAGATGCAACCATTATTTAGTTGACAAAGCAGCATACGCATAAACGATAAACCGACTTAAGCAACAGACTCATAAGGTTCGAAAACTTCAAGGGTTATTTTGAAGATACTGGCAATAAATTGGGAAGATTTGGCAAATCCACAGGCTGGGGGGGCGGAGGTTCACCTTCAGGAGATACTCAAAAGAATTGCCAGAAAAGGACACGAAATTACCCTCCTCTGTAGCAGTTTCCCCGGGGCAAAAGAGACGGAAGAATCCGATGGAATAAGAATAAAAAGATGCGGTTCTCGCTATAATTTTAATTTAGTGGCCCCTTTTGCTTTCAAAGCCCTCTTAAAGGAGAAAAAATGGGACATCGTAATTGAGGATATAAACAAGATCCCCTTTTACACCCCCCTTTATCATGGCCTCCCTCTTCTGGTGGTTATTCCCCATCTTTTTTCCGATACGGTCTTCAAAGAGATAAACTTCATCTTAGGACTTTACATTTATCTATCCGAAAAGCCTATTCGCACTATTTACAAGGGCTTTAAATTTATGGTCATATCCGAAAGCACCAAAGAAGACCTGGTTAAAAGAAAAATTCCAAAAGACGATATTTTTGTAATCAAGTGCGGGATCGATCAAGCTTTATATCGAGTTGATCCTCAGATTAAGAAAGATACAAGTCCTACCGTTATCTATTTAGGAAGACTAAAAAAATATAAAAGCATCGACCATCTTATATCAGGGTTCTATTTGATACTTGACAAAATCCCTGAAGCTCGATTGACTATCGTGGGAGATGGCGATTACAAAGGTGATTTGATGGCTTTTGCCAGGAAATTGGGCTTAGGAAACCGAGTCGAATTCACCGGCTATGTGGATAAATATGAGAAGGTAAAGAGGCTACAAAAAGCCTGGGTGGCGGTTTACCCTTCTCTGAAAGAGGGATGGGGCTTGACCAATATCGAAGCTAACGCCTGCGGCACGCCGGTCATTGCCAGCAATGTGCCGGGCTTAAAAGATTCGGTGATTGGTGGCAAAACCGGACTTCTCTTTGAATATGGGAATGTGCAAGAACTTTCCCGGTGTATGATAAGGATTTTGTCCGATAGAGAGTATAGAGAAAATCTGATCCGGGGAGGAATTTCTTGGGCAAGAAGCTTCAGCTGGGATGAGGCGGCAAACAAGACCTTGGAGTTGATGGAGGAGGTCATAAAAGAAGGGGCGAGAGGCAATGGGTGTGTTGAAAAAGTCTTTTTGTAGAGAAATTCTTTGTAGGGACAGGACTTGCCCCTGTCCTAACTTTAATGTGGACAGCCACAAGGGCTGTCCCTACATTAATGCCTCCTCAACCGATTATGCCCATACAAGGGTTTTTCAACTGTCTCGTAAGGGCTTGCCCTGAACGGAGTGGAAAGAGCAAGATGAAAAAGAAACTTTTCATCGGGATATTGATCAGCCTGGTATTTTTGTATCTTGCCTTCCGCAAGGTGGACTGGTCCGAGCTTTGGCAGGCTTTAAAAGGTGCCAACTATTGGTTTATCATTCCCAATGTGATTCTGGGAATCTTCAGCATGTGGATGCGGGCATTCAGATGGAAATATATGGTCAATCCCATCAAAAAGGTGGGGGTAGGAAGGCTTTTCTCGTCGGTTATGATCGGGTTCATGGCTAACAACGTCTTGCCCGCCAGACTGGGGGAGTTTGTCCGAGCTTATTCTTTAGGAAGCAAGGAGAACATTTCTAAAAGTGCTTCTTTTGCCACCATCGTAGTGGAAAGGGTCTTCGACGGATTCTCCATTCTTTTCATCTTATGGGTCACTTTGCTTTTGTTTCCCTTTCCGGATTGGGTCAAAAAAGCCAGCAACCTTTTTTTGGCTATAAACGTGGGACTCTTTTTCTTTTTGATCTTTTTGGAGGTCAAAACCGACTCTACCTTGAGGTTTTTCCAATTTCTGTTTAAATTTCTACCTGGCAAGCTGAGAATTAACGCGGAGGAGATTCTTTTGAAATTTATCAGCGGTTTAAAGGTGTTCCGAGACGTGCCCAGTCTGATCTGGATTTTGACCTGGTCCATCTTAATCTGGGTAGTCATAGGAATCAGCAACTATTTCGTCTTTTTGGCTTTCGGTCTCACTCCGCCCATACAAGCTTCTTTTATCCTATTGGTTATCGTTTGTTTAGGAGTGATGTTGCCTGCCGCTC
>JALHUP010000107.1 GCA_022866585.1 Candidatus Zixiibacteriota bacterium
CAAGGGAAGGATCATCTTAATTCCTCCTTAATTTTATGATTTCAAGCCGATCCAATATATCGCCCATCTCCTCGCCAAAGTCAAGAACTTATTCACAAAAAACTAAAAATTGAAGGGGTTTTTCAACAGTCCCTAAAGTCTGCGGCTACAAAAAACCGAATTATGACACAGTCTCTCTGGGGAGAGGGAATCATATTAGTTTATTCTCTTCTCTTTATTTTCATTCTGATGGGGGTTCCCATAAATCCAAAATGTTCCCTGATCTTGTTCTCCAAATATCTCAAATATGATTTTTGCAAAAGCTCGGGGTAATTACAGAAAAAGACAAAGGTGGGTGGCTCGACGTCTGTTTGGGTGCAATAGTATATCTTGACGTATCTCCCTTTGACCGAAGCAGGTGGTTTTCTTTGTATCTCTTTTCCCAATTTATCATTTAGCTGGCTGGTATCTATCCTTTTTTTCCTTTCATTGTAAACCTGGTTAATCAAATTCAAAGTCGTCCCCACCCTCTGTTTGGTCTTGGCGGAGATGTAAATTAAAGGAACATGGTCAAGAAACGGAGCCTCCCGTTTTATTCTTTTGGTATAATAATCTGCGGTTTTGTCATCTTTTTCTACAAGATCCCATTTGTTTACTCCAATCACCATCCCTCTCTTTAGATCATCCACCTCGCCGATTATCTTTATGTCCTGATTTACCAGCCCGACTTGTGCTTCGATCAAAGTCAAAGCTACGTCGCACCTTTGGATACTTCTTAAAGTTCTAAGTGAAGTATAATATTCTATCCCATTTTCGATCTTTGACTTACGTCTTAATCCGGCTGTATCTATTAGCGTATAATTTATACCGTTAATCTCTATGTCCGTATCTATAGAATCACGGGTGGTTCCGGGAGATTCTGCGACGATGAGCTTTTCTTCGCCTAAGAGTGAGTTGACGAAGGAAGATTTTCCCACGTTGGGTCTTCCGATCACTGCCACCTTGATGCTTACTTCTCTCTCCTCTTTTGCAGATTCCTCCCCGCCTTCGGCGAGATTTTCAACAGGCAAAGATTGTGCAATAAGATCAAGAAGTTCTCCGATGTTTATTCCATTCAACCCAGAAACCGGTACTGGTTCTCCCAGCCCCAATCTGTTTAAAAGAGGAAGGTCAGCCTCATCTTTTTGGTTGTCCACTTTGTTAGCCACCAAGAGAACCTTCTTTTCCATTTTCCTTAAGCGGTTGGCAATTTCTAAATCAATATTCTGTGCCCCCACTTTGGCATCTACCAAGAAGAGAACCATGTCGGCTTCGGAGATGGCAATCTCGGCTTGGGCTTTGACCAGTCTCTCCATCTCTGTTCTGCTATCCGGGACAAAACCTCCGGTATCCACCAGATAGAACTCTTTTCTGTTCCAAGAGGTAGAGGCGTAATTTCTGTCACGAGTCACCCCGGGCTCGTCATCGACTACGGCTATCTTTCTTTTTAGAAGCCGGTTAAACAGGGTCGACTTCCCCACATTTGGTCTTCCAATTATGGCAATGATCGGCAAAGACATGGTCTACAGTGGCAAATTAAATTTCGATTTTTCTATATACCTCGTCAATCTTTTCTTGTAGCACAATTGTTAATCGAATGGCTTTTGCCATTTTCATATAATGGTCAATCTCATCCAGAGAAAGTTTTCGACTTTTTCTGTCCTTCAGATATTTCTCCATCACCTGGTAAGCTCCAATCCGATAATCCCACACTTCCTTTGATATACTCTCAAAATACTGTTCTTTATTTATGAAAACTATCTGGTTCTGTTCATCATACACAACTTTTTCCATCATATTGGAGCCACCTTTTGGAAAACCAACCTCGGTGTCTGCAAGACATGAATGCTTGAGCAAATGAAGCTCGACAAGCTCTTTCCCAAGACTATTTAACTCTTTGAATACCTCGTTATTTGAGGGTAAGGGCACTTTTGGAAAATCTATCTTGAGAAATTCCTCATAGCGTTTGCGGTAAGTAGGAGAATAAAGAACAGCGTAAATGTAGTAAAAAATTTCTTCTGCTTCCGGCTCTTTCCCAAGCGAGTCTTTTACAGTTTGCAAGAACTCAGGGGTGAAGTTTGTTACACTATCTGCTTTGTGTGCTTCATCATCAAACATTCGCCTTTCGGGTTCATCCGGGTAGAGGTAGAGGGAAAAGAAGTAAGGAGCACCTCTATTACTTAAGAACATTCTTCTGTCTGATATTCTATCGCCTACGAAGATATGAGAAAAACCACTTTCGATAACAACCTCCCTCATACACAGTAAAGCAATATTTTTCTTTTTAAGGTTATTCATAAAGGGTAACCTAGGCCTGTCGATCAAAGTTGGTTCATAACAGATAATCCTCATATCAAAAGGTCGGTATGCATAAGGATAAATCTTATCTTCAGGTCTTTGATCTCTAATCTTTAGTCTTGCTTCAGCTAACTTCCAAGTTCCTGTATCCTTAAGGTTCAAACTTTGAGCAACCAATTCATCGGGTAATCTCCCGGTGAATATCCTGAGCCTTTGGAGTATTTCTTCTTTTGTAAATCCGACTATGAAATGATCTCGATGTGTTGTTACTCCACTCGACCACTCGCTAAAAATCTCCGTCACCTTCCAGAACTTATCATATTCGGATTGCAAGGCAAAATCCTTGGGGACAAAAAAATAGTAAGGTGTAATTGGCTTAAGTTCTTGCCACTTGGTTGTATTTACATCATTTTCCAAAAGGAATTTATATTTTTCGCTTCTCAGTCCCCACAGGTCGGCATAATATATCTTTGCGATTTTCTTTTCACTCATTTTTCTTTTGTTTCCTCAAAAATATGCTCCATTTTCGCTTTAAGCTCTGGCAGTTTGTTTTTAATCACATCCCATACTATGTCCCAGTTTACTC
>JALHUP010000108.1 GCA_022866585.1 Candidatus Zixiibacteriota bacterium
ATTTGATTATTCTGAAAAGATTTGTCTTTTGATCGGAAATGAAGCCGAAGGTTTAAATAAAAACCTGCTTGAGCTTTCGGACGAAAACATCCACATCCCCATTTTCGGCAGAGCGGAGTCTTTGAATGCTTCAGTAGCCGGAGGAATCCTTTTGTATGAGATAACAAAAAGAAAAATGTAGGGGAGGGCTTGTTGAGCTTAGCGAAATCCCGCATTATCGGGTTCCCCTCCCGTTTTCCTTAGGGCGACCACAAGGGTCGCCCCTACATTTATGTAAATATTTTATAAACACCCATTTTTCCCAATGCTCAAAAAGAAAGCCCCGCCAATGGTTCGGCAAGCTCACCATACATGGCGGGGCTTTCATACTTAGAATTCGTCTATTTGGTCTTCTCGTAGACCTTTGTCATTATTACGCTTTCAGTCGGTTTATCTCCCGGACCTCTCGGCACAGAAGCGATTTTGTCCACCACATCCATTCCGGCAGTGACATGAGCAAACACAGTGAATTTCATTTGATCAAGACGAGCAGTGCTCTCGGTTGACAGACAGATGTAAAACTGACTCCCGCTATTACCCTCTGCAGATCTTGCCATGGCTATTGCTCCGCGCTCATGCTTTTTCACCGTGGGTTCGTCCGGTAGGCTATAACCTGGTCCTCCGGTTCCATTGCCTAGAGGGTCTCCACCCTGAATGACGAAACCGGGCACGATGCGATGGAAGGTCAAGCCATTGTAGAATCCACTGTTGACTAATCTTAAAAAATTCTCCGCCAGCTTAGGAGATCCCTTCCAGTAAAGCTCAATCTCGATAGGACCGTGATTAGTTTCCATCACCACGATAGGATTCTTCTCTCGAACTATCGGCTCCTTTGAAATTTCTTTGAGTGGAGTCTCCGGTGGGACAACTTCAGTTTTTTCCTCTTCAGCTTTTTCCGTCTTAACCTCCTCCTTTCTGCCACAACCGAAAATAAAAAACAAAGCTACTAAAAGAAGAATGGAAATCCTTTTCATGTTCACTCCTTTAATTTGAAAGTTTTTAGACTATGGTTTGCAAAAGTGCCAATCCTTTTTAACCACCTCCTTCTTTCAAAACGAATCTTTGGAGTAAAATCCTATGCATAATTTTTTAATTTCCCGAGAAAGCATGACTAAAATATAGAGATGCAATTTCAGATGTCAAGACTTTGTTTATAGGCGTTGGGGAAACAAAGCTGGCAGGAGCTTCACTGGAGTGTCAAGCTTCAGCTTGACCTGAATTCTCTAAAAACCAAGGGCTTTTATCCGGTTCGCCTATTTATGGTGAGCTTGTCGAACCAAAGGTGAACACTCCAAATGGCTATAAGAATATGGTTTGGTCTCTTTTTGTACCGGTGGAAATTAGGAAAATTGGGGTTTCTAATTTTTCGGTGATGTAATCCAAATATTTTTTGGCTTTGTCCGGCAAATCCTTAAAATCTCTTATGCCGTGCGTTTCTTTTTGCCAGCCCGGAAGCTCCTCGTAAACTGGCTTGCAATTTTCTAATATGTTCAAATCTGAGGTAAAATCTGTTATCAATTTGTTCTTATATTTATACCCCACACAAATCTTGATTTTGTCGAAGGCGTCTAAAACATCTAATTTAGTTAAGGCGATTTTGTTTATCCCATTAATCCTGAACGAATATTTCAATATCACCAAATCCAGCCATCCGCATCTTCTCGGTCTGCCGGTGGTGGCACCAAACTCGTTTCCTCTTTTCTGCAAAAGCTCCCCTACCGCATTTTTTTGCTCGGTGGGAAGGGGTCCTGTGCCTACCCGAGTGGTGTAGGCTTTGGTCACTCCGATCACCTCGTCGATACAGGTAAAGGGTACACCCAAGCCGGTGCATACTCCGCCAATAGTCGTATTGGAGGAAGTGCAAAAAGGGTAGGTTCCAAAATCGATGTCCAACAAAGCTCCTTGCGCTCCCTCAAACAAGATACTTTTCCCTTCTTTTATGGCTTTGTTTAGGAATAAGCTGGTATCTGCAACGAAAGGTTTTACCCTTCTCTTAAATTTCGAAACATCTAAACTCTCTTTTTTTAAGGAAACCGCTTCCTTTTTGCTTAGTTTTTTCAGAAAACCATCTTTAGTTTGCAGATTCCACTCGACTCTTCTCTTAAAAAGATCTTGATCAAAAATATCCATAACTCTTAATCCGTGCCTGGCAATTTTATCTTTGTATGCTGGACCGATTCCTCTTCCCGTGGGGGCGATTTTATCTTTTGCTCTGGTCTCTTCTTCTAATCTTTCGATGACTTTATGATAGGGCATAACCAGATGAGCATTTTTAGAAATCAAGAGTCTATCTTGAAACTTAATCTTTCTTTTTTTCAATTCATCTAACTCACAGAATAGCTCTTCTAAATCGACCACCACTCCATTTCCGATCACACAGATTTTATCCGGATGCAATATGCCGGTAGGAATTAAGTGCAGGATGAATTTCTGATCGCCGATCACCACCGTGTGACCGGCATTGGCGCCGCCGGAAAAGCGAGCCACGATGTCTGCCGCTTCGGTCAAAATATCAACGATCTTTCCCTTCCCCTCATCTCCCCATTGCGTTCCGACCACTGCCCTGTTGGACATTTCCTTCTCCTTTAAGTTATATTCTACTTGAATTCCCCCCTCACCCTACCCTGCTATGCATTTCGCTTCGCTCAATCTCCCCAAGCGGAGAGGGGTTAATTCTCATGCTGTTTTTTAAGCAAATCAGAAATCCAATTCAAAATTTTTTCTTTTCCCTCTCCGGTTTTGGCAGAGAATAAAACCACCGAATCTGAATTTAAGCTCAAAATCTTTGAGGTCTTCTTAACATTAAGAAGCAATGCTGATCTGGATATCTTATCTATCTTGGTCAAAACCACAAGCTTTTCCCTTTGGTAAAAATCGAGCCACTCCAGGAGTTGTAAGTCTGCTTCAAAAGGTTCGTGCCTTGCGTCAATCAGCAAAACCACCCCTCTTAAGTTCTGGCTTTTTTCCAGGTATTCTTCAATCAATTTTCCCCAGCTTTCCTTCATTGATTTCGATACCTTGGCATAGCCATATCCGGGCAGATCCACAAAATGGAGGTTTTCATTTATCAGGAAAAAATTTATCTGTCTGGTTTTGCCGGGGGTATGGCTGATTTTCGCCAAATTTCTAATATTCGCCAGTTTGTTCAAAACAGAGGACTTCCCCACATTGGACCTGCCGGCAAAGGCAATCTCCGGAAATCGATTCTGAGGAAGATCAGCTACGCTGTTCACGCTTTTAACATACGTAGCATTTTTTACTTTGAAGACCATATCAAATTGATAAGGTTATGAAGTTGCGAACCGTAAATGCTATCTTTTCTGATGCTTCGGGACGATAGATTTGCGAAGCGAATCGGAATCGTGACTTCTTGGGATTGTTGCCCGAATATTCTTCTCAAGGGTTTCGTTTCCGCCAAAGGCGGATCCGCCTTTGGGGGAAAAAAGGTTCCGGTGGCTGTTACGCATCGTTTATCGTAAAGTCGTTGTCGTCTATTGTGTTAAGACTAAAGGCGAAGCCAACATCCGAAACCGATACGTAGCCGAAACCCAAACCGATAAACGAGAAACGGATTTAAGCAACAACCCCTCTTAATGCCAATGCATCAAAAATAGGAATTCGCTACACAGCCATAACAAAACTTCAAAAGGGTGGATGAGGGGACTCGAACCCCCGACCACCAGGGCCACAACCTGGTGCTCTATCCAACTGAGCTACATCCACCGCGCGAAATTCGGTTCATGGTTCACAGTTCGTGGTTCGTAGTAAAAAACTAAAATTTATTAACTGTGAACCATTAACCGTTTTTATTATCCTTCTTTTTTTCTACTTCAACGCTCACAATAATAAAGGTTATTTTATTTATAATAAAAAATTCCCTAAAGTCAAGCCCTTTTCCTTTTTATTCCCAACTAATACAAAAGCATTAATTTAAGTTCAATAGAATCTCCCCTAACCCTTCTTTTCCAAAAAGGGGGAAAAAGGATCTCCCCCTTTGAAAAAGGGGGACTAAGGGGGATTTTGAAATTAATTGCACACTGCTCTAACATGTAACAATAATTAATACGTTTGCTATGATACAAACGCAATTAGTTCTGAGACGACAAATCCTCCTCACCCTCCACCTTTTCCGCCATAGGCGGGACATCGCAAAATCTTTGGGGCACTAATACGTGCAGACTCAAATCAACGCTATATATTCGTTAAATCAAATTCCATCCCGTCAGAAGCGGCGATGGTTTTTATCCCAATTTCCTGCTCAAGTTGAGATGCGATCTCCCAGGGTTTGCTTCGCACCATGGTCATGCCAAAATGGGTCAAGATGGCTTGCCTCGGTTTTATCCCCTTTATGATCTTCTTAACATCCTCAAGATTCAGATGGTCCACATCCATTCTTTTTCCACCCTTCCCATCGTAACGAACTACGTTAATTACGATCAAATCACTTTTCTTATATTTGGTAATTAAGTCGGCAAAGAATCTAGAATCCACGATGAAAGAAATCGTATATTTCGAGCTTTTAAACACGATGCCGTAAGTTTCAACCGGATGAATGTGACGCAAGGGCGTGGAAATTTCTACACCTCCTAAAGAGTAAGAACTTCCCTCTTTGAAAATATGAATTTCATTTACATACCCTCTCACATACCTCAAGACAATGGGATCGTTTTCCAAAGCAGAAAGAGGTGCAAACAAAGCTCCTTTTTTGGAAAAGCCACCATTGGTCATAGCCTCAATCATGATGTTCACATCGTTGGCATGATCTATGTGTTGATGGGACAGGATGATTGCGTCCAATTGGGTAGGATCCAAAGGAGGTCTGTTTTTGACACATCTTACTAAGGTCCCCGGTCCCGGATCTAAAAGCAGATTTTTTTCATCCAAGGTGATCCAGGTTCCTCCGGACGAACGGAGTTGTTTGGCAACCACGATGCGTGCTCCCGCTGTGCCTAAAAATTTAATTTTATCTGCCATTTCCGGAAATGCTTAGCTCAATTAGATTCTTTATTGTCGGGCAATCTTGCCACAGCCCAACCTGTTCATCAAGAAAAAGAATAATATACAAATGTCAACTATATTCTACGAGATCTCGGAAAACTATAATAGCGGGAGGAGTTGGAGTGTTCACCTTTGGTTCGACAAGCTCACCATAAATAGGTGAACCATACGAAAACTTTTTCTCCTCCAAGGACTTCGGGTCAAGCTAAAGCTTGACACTCCAGAAAAAACCTTCCCCTATCAGTTTTTCTTAAGCCCTAAAGGCTTTAAGCTGATTCTAAATAATTTAAGTTGGTTCGGGAATTGGATTTCCCGAACCAATTCCGTGCGGGTCACCATGATTCCGCCAGAGGCGGAAAATTCCAATTTCCGCACGAACAAAATGCTTTAGGCTGATTCTAAATAATTGGGGATTTATGCCGATAGTAATTTTAGAATAAATTCTTCAACTATAAACGATAAACTGAAAGGGAGCTAAATATGAACAGGAAAGCGTCTAACTTTCTCGGAGCGAGTTCTTGGGTTGTCCTTATTCTATTGGTAATTGCTATCTTAATGGCCGGATGTTCCAAGAAATCCACGAAAGAAGAGGCGGCGGTGATCATAAAATCGCTTTATGCCCCTTCCTCAGTTCAAAAGGGAAAGACTGGCATGGTGGATGTGGAGGTAAAGGACGACAAGGATCAATCCATCTCAGGGGTAAGGGTTTCCTTTTCGGTCAGCCCGGCTTCAATCGGATACTTCACCCCTACTATGGACACCACCGATGAAAATGGTTTGGCCGCATCGGTCTTTACTGCCACAGGTTTAGGCACCGCTACAATTCAGGTAGGCGCTGAAGGAGCTCAATCCAAGACCGCAGAAATAGAGATAGTATCGGCTGGGGAAACCACCAAACGCATCACGATTGAGATCACCCCGGCCTGGCTTCCCGCAGACGGAATCTCCACCAGC
>JALHUP010000109.1 GCA_022866585.1 Candidatus Zixiibacteriota bacterium
AAAAGTTGATTCTTGGGAAAATTTTCCTCACTCACCTCGAAATTGTTCCCTGCCGGTGCTCCATAAAAATTCATTTTTTGGGCAAAAATGTCGATATCTCCATTTCTTTCATCTTCCCAAACTGCAACAAAATTTCTGTCATCGAACATGGAGACGCAAGGAAACTTCTGATTAAATGTGCCGGGATAATTTTCGTTATTTACTTGCATATCCGAGATATTAGCAATAAAGGTCTGCCTCTTGGTCAAATTCGATTTTTCTGCGAAATTTAGATGGGAATTTGCCTGCCGACTTTTTTCAAATGAATTCGAGCTTCTTTTTAGAAAACTATATCTTGTGTCCGCTCCAAGGTTTGCAGTAAATGATGATAATCTCTTTTTAAGAATATCGGTGGAGGTATATCCGAATTTCTCTAACCCCGTTCGCGCTTGAAGAAGCTGGTCAATGGATAATCGAAATCCATCCAAATTACCTCCCCAAATAGTGGAACAAAATATCGAAAGAAAAACAAATAAGAAAAGAAACTTTGCCTTCATCTTAGAAGAGCCCCTTTTTGATTTTCCAACTCTATTGCTCCAAACTTCGGACTTTCAAAACATTGAACGATTTTTCACCAAGCTTTATTTAAAGTATGCGTATACATTTATACGAATTTGTGCAAAAGATGTGCCATTGGTATGAACTACGTGGTTCATACCATCGCCCAAAGATTTTCCTGCTTTGATAAAACGGGCCATGTTCTCAATAAATTCCTTAAAAACTCCCTATTTAATATATCGTCTTCCAACCTATTAAACACAATCAAAATGAGGTTTTGAAAATGTGCCCAATCAAGACTTTTTGATTTTTTTTGAGGATTTGACTTCTGCTCCCCTACTTGTGCAATTCTGTTCATAAAGAAAGCAGGGATTTGCTCATTTGAATCCGGATTTGGACAAGCTATTTTAGGGTTCCCTGTTCTGGCAGGAGCTACTCCTGACAGAGGTGTCAGGTCTTTTGACCTGACACAACATGAAGTTATTGTTGTGAGGATTTTTCAGTTTTTCAACTGTTCGTTTGTGATCGAAGAAGCATACGCTTTTTTTCTTTCCAATCTGGATCTTCGATATTTCAAAGATTCAAGCACCTTCCCGTAATTAAAGTTAGAAGAAAAGCAGGTGTTCATATTCAAAGATTCCACTACTTTGTCTACAATCAGCAAAGCCTGAGGATAGTCTTTTTCCTTGTGTTCGTAATACTTTGCCAGCTCCTCATAAACGTAGAAATTAAAAGGGAATTCTTCCTTTAGAAGATGGTGCCAGATGGAAGCCGCCTGTTTCATGCCTCCTGTTCTTTTATAAACGTAAGCTAAGTTTATGTATATCGCTTGGCGCCATTCGGTAGGCATATCTTTGGACAAGGCTTGCTCGAAACATGCGATGCTTTTGGGATAGTTGCCCAAACTATAGTGAAATATTCCCAGACTATATAGGTCAATTGGATCCTCTATCCCGGCAACGACAAAATCTTGTATTGCCTGACTAATAAGAACCAAAAGACTCACCAAAGATAAAATATCATACATATTATGATGAAACACCGGTATCAGAGGATCGATTATGCCCGACCTCAAATAGTCAAAATAAATTTGGGGAATCAAATAACTGGGAATATCAATCTCCCTTTCCACATTTAAAATCTTTTGTTCAACGTTTGCCAGACTGCAATCTTGAATACGTCTTTTCCACAAACGCCGCGAAGAAAATAGAAGGTCCAGATGGGACCAAGCCGTGGAATCAAAATCAATGCGATTGACTATAGACCTATTTTCTAAAAGGGGGAGGTCATAACATTTACCATTATAGCTTGCCATGGATTGGAAATTGTTTAGCTTTTCACTTACGGCAAGAAGAATCGCGGGTTCCTCATCGAAATCACGCATGAAATATTGGCTGATTATAAATTCGGAATCTTGCCCTTTGGATCCTGCGGAAAAATAGCCAATGCCCACTAAGAAAGCATAGGTCCCAACGCCTCCTGCCAATCCGGTGGTCTCGCAGTCAATGAACGCGGTCTTTTTAAGATCGAAGGATGGTGAACAGGTAGACGTTTCGCAAGCGGAGCTTTTCGAAAAACAAAGCCGGGTTAAAACATTATTCTCATGCTCTAAACATGAAGCTAATCTGACTTTTCCATGCCTATAATCCAGATCAAATTTTTTCTCCACTAAAACAAAACTGCCATATTTATTCTGTGATACCACCCCACCGATACTCTTCTCCATTGTATCCTGCTTTTTGGGGAAAGCTTCCTCTCTTACTTTTGTCAGATTAAATCTGTCAAAGTTTCTTAGTTTATCTTCAAACTTCATAACTGAAGTATTTTGTAGGGACAGCCCTTGTGGCTGTCCGCCTTAAAATCGGGACAGGGATCTCGCTAAATCGGGATTTCGCAAAGCTCAACAAGTCCTGTCCCTACATAAAACCTTCTCTCCAAAGAATAGTTTTTCAACAAGCCAATGGTTTACTTTGCACCAGTCTCAATTTTGATCTTTGCCTCTCTTTTCAGCTTTTCTACCAGACGATATGCTTCTTTTATGTCTTTCCCTAAATGTGAGACCTTATGAGCATCTGATCCAAAGGCTATTATTTTTACATTCATTTTGAGAGCCAAATTCAAAATTTCCAAGCCTGGAGAAAATTCTTTATGTCCCTTTCTAAGAAGTCCTGTATTTATCTCCATGCCCACATCATTTTCCACCATAAGCTCCAACACCGGTTCGACCAATCCCCGGTGTGCAATCAATATCTCTTCACCATAGAAATCTTGCCCATATTTTCTGTAAATATCCAGATGGGCGATGGCATCAAAAAGACCACTCTTTACAGCTTTACCTAAAACTTTATAGTATTCCTGGCAAAGCTCTTTTAAGCTTTTCCTTTTGAAATAACTCTCCGCCTCTTTTGAGGCGGAAATGGCAATATGATCTAAACAGTGTACCGCTCCTAAGATATAATCCAAATCGAGTGATGCCAAATCCTTTCTCAGCCTCTCTTCTATATGTGGAGCATAGTCTACCTCCAAACCTGCTTTTACAGACAAACCCATGGGGCTATAAATTTTGTTGGCTCTTCTTACGTTCTCAATGTATCTTTCCACATTTTCTTCGCTCAAGGGAACGATCTTTCCATCTATACGCATGAAAGGATCTTCATCTTTTCTTACCGGATCTGTGTCATAGTGGGTGGTGAAACAGATTTCTTTTAAATCCAATTCCAGGGCTTTCTGACAATATTGGTCAATCGTCCCGCTTGCGTCTAGGGAATAATCGGGGTGGACGTGATAGTCAGAAAAACTTTCCAAAGTTTTCTCTCGATAGCTGTTGTTGCGGGGTACCCCTACCCCGCAACTTATCTGGTTCAGGGTGAGGACACCCTGAACCAACAAATCAAGAAACGCTTTCATTTCTAATAGAAGGCTACCCCTTCACCCTTGCCCTCTCCCCCAGGAGGCTGTGTCGCAACCCTTAAAAACGCACAATTGTCATTCTGAGCGAAGCGAAGAATCTAATAGTTTCAATAAGTTAGAAAATCGAGATTCTTCGGCTAACGCCTCAGAATGACATTATGACACAACTCCCAGGGGGAGAGGGTATCTACAAAAAATCTCCGGTTAGAAATGGATTATTTTTTCTTTCCTCGCCAATGGTGGATGAAGGACCATGTCCCGGATAGATGATTAAATCATCCTCTTTGGTCAAAATTTTATCTTTAATAGAGCTGATCAATTTTTGATAGGATGAACCGGGAAAATCCGTTCTGCCGATAGAGCCACAAAAGAGAGCGTCACCTGTGAAAATCATTTTGTCAGTCAGAAGAGAAATACTACCGGGGGTGTGTCCGGGTGTATGCAACACCTCAAGCTTTATTTCACCACATTCAATAATTTCCCTATCCTCCAATAGCTTGTCTGCTTTAGTTGCGATTATTTTGTCTCCCGAGAAAATGGACAGATTCTGGTTAGGATCGTAAAGCATGGCTGAATCTTTGGAATGGATCAGAATCTCCGCTCCGGTGGCTTTCTTAAGCTGGGCTAACGCCCCGATGTGATCAACATGCCCATGGGTGAGGATTATGTATTTTACCTTCAATTTTAATTTTTCCAGATGATCTTCGATTATTTCGAAATCTCCTCCGGGATCGATGATCACACATTGTTTAGTTTTTTCATCACCCAAAATATAGCAGTTGGTCTGAAGTTCGCCTACGGTAAGGATTTTTAAGATCATGTCTGTCTGACCTCTCTCCATTGGTAAAGAACACCGACAAAAACCAGAGAATTCGTCCATCGTTTATCGGTGGCGAAGCCCGTATCGTAAATCGTATCTCGGTTTCGTCTATCGTTGTCCTTTAGTCGATGAACGATTGACGACAACTTTTTAGACGATACCTAACCTACTTGTAGTGCCCGCCAGAGGCGGATCTGCCTATGGCAGAAGCGTAGCGAATCTAAACCTTACCCTTTTTGAACGAAACCCAATAGAAAACGAGCGAAAATCAAATATTCACTCCTTCTATTTTGAGTAATTTCTTCTTAAGGCTCAGTCCACCACCATATCCACCCAAACCGCCGTCCTCCCTGATTACTCTGTGACAAGGAATAAGTATCGGAAGAGGATTGACCCCACAGGCGGCTCCCACTGCTCTGGCTTTGTTTTTGCCTCCCGCTTGTTTCGCCAACCAACCATAACTTCTGGTTTGACCAAAGGGAATCTTCTGCATCGTTGTCCAGACTTTTTTCTGGAAATCGGTTCCGCCTTTTAAGTCGAACTCCTCTTTAAATTGAACTTTCTTCCCCGAAAAATAAGCTTTCAAATCATTTCTCAAATTAGAGAATTTTCTATTATCTTCGATCAGGGTGATGTTTTCATCTTTTTCCAATGCAGAAATAAATTTTTCCCACGTGCTTTTGGGAAAACTTACGAAATTCAAACCTCGGTCGGTTCGGGTGGCAAGTATTTCGCCGACTGGCGACTTAAAAGTAGCATAGTAGAGTTTCATCTTTCCTCCTTTCATAAAGATCGATGCTCGTCCTACGGATTTCGCTTCGCTCAATAACGAAGCTCGTCATTCGAATCTCGAGGCTCGAACATTTCTTTGTCCAATCAGGTGTTCCAGCTTCTCACTTCGAGCATCTAGCATCGATACGAGTTTCGCTAACGTTAAACGAACTTCGAGAAGTTATTTTCTACATAGGCTTTCCATCTGTTTATGTGCCTGATATGAGCTTCTAACCAATGGACCGGACTCCACGTGCGAAAATCCCATCCCTTCTCCTATACTTTTCAATTCAGCAAATTCGTCCGGTTGATAATATTTCAATACCGGCAGATGTTCTCTTGAAGGACTTAAATACTGCCCAATGGTCAAAAGATCACAATTTACATTTCTCAAATCCTCCATGAAGTTGACTATCTCTTCCCATATTTCCCCAAGCCCCACCATGATCCCGGATTTAGTTATAAGATTCTGATCATAATTTTTTGCAGCATGAAGTAAGTTCAAAGACCTTTGATAATCCGCACCTCTTCTTACCTGGGGATAAAGCCTTTCCACTGTTTCTAAATTATGATTCAAAACATCCGGTTTTGCCTCCAGAACTATCTTCAAGGATTCGAAAGAGCCTAAGAGATCGGGGATCAACACCTCTACTCTACAGTCAGGAATTAGATTTCTGATTTCTTGAATGGTTTGGGCAAAAAGAGATGCTCCTCCGTCCGAAAGATCATCTCTGGTCACTGAAGTTATAACCGCATACGCAAGTCCCAATTCCTTTACAGCAAAGGCGACTCGTTTGGGTTCGTCCTTGTCCACCTCTTGAGGCGTTCCCCTTTTTACATCACAGAACCTGCATCCTCGGGTGCAGATGTTACCTAAGATTAAAAAAGTAGCGGTTTTGTTTTCGAAACAGTGGTTTATGTTAGGACAGTTCGCTTCCTGGCAAACCGTATGCAGACTCGAATCCGCCAAAAGGGATTTTAACAGGCGATAGTTTTCTCCCCAAGAAGTGTTCACCCTTAGCCACTGTGGTCGTTTAATATGCAAATTGAACCTCAACGAAAGAGGTTGACTTTGACTCATTATCAAGCTAAATTAAAATAACAATTATGCTTCAAAAAGCAAGACCAAATATGAGTAACTTTGCCACATACTAAAGAAACGAGGAGCAAATCATGGTGGAAAAAAAGATTTACGATTTAATAATTATTGGCGGTGGGCCAGCAGGTTTGACTGCGGGCATCTATGCCACCAGAGGGAGACTATCTACTTTGCTTCTGGATAAACTCGCCCCGGGTGGATTGGTTGCATCTACTGAATGGGTGGAAAACTATCCCGGCTTTCCTGAAGGTATAGCTGGCGCGGACTTGATGAAAAAAATGGAGGAACAGGCACAAAAATTTGGGCTGGAAATAATTTCCATCAAAGAAGTTCTTTCAGTCGATTTCAAAAACAAGATAAAAACCATCAAAGTTGAAGAGGGGGAATATAAAACCAAAGCCG
>JALHUP010000110.1 GCA_022866585.1 Candidatus Zixiibacteriota bacterium
CCGCAGAATCTTGAAATAGGCCGACCCATCTGCTTTTCCATCGAGCATCGATATCCGAAAGACGAGCATCGTCACCGCTAAACGAGCTTCGAAAAATCAATTCCTGCCCCTTAATGGGAGATTGAGCGCCGGGTTTTATTTGACAAAGCCTTCCAATCCCTCTATATTCAAATTGATGATAGAATTAAGGAATGTTGCATATAGATATAAGCTAAATGACAAACGAAGCATCTTAGCCTTGGATGATATTAACTTGACGTTTGAGAAGGGCAAATCCGTCGCTATCATCGGGTCCAATGGCTCAGGCAAAACTACCTTAGCCCGGCTTCTGAATGCGCTTCTTTTGCCTACTGATGGCAAGGTCGTGGTTGACGGTTTGGATACCCAGGACAAAGACTCACAGAAGATGATTCGTTTGAAGGTGGGCATGGTGTTTCAGAATCCGGATAATCAACTGATCTCCACCTCAGTAGAAAGAGAGATCGCCTTCGGCTTGGAGAATTTGGCACTTCCTTATGAGGAAATGGGGAAAAGGGTCAGGTGGGCGCTTTATTTTTTTCATTTGAAAGAATATATAAACCATCCTCCGCATAAATTATCTGGTGGGGAAAAACAAAGGGTGGCGTTAGCTTCGGTCTTGTCTATGCAGCCTGAATACTTGGTCTTAGATGAGCCTACTTCGCTTTTGGATCCAAAGGGGAAAAAAGAGGTGATGAGTCAAGTCCAGAGGCTTTCTAAACAGAAAAATGTGACCGTCATCCATATCACTCAGTTTCCGGAGGAGGCTATCATTGCCGATAGAGTGTTGGTTATGCACAAAGGCAGGATTGTGCTTGACGGATCTCCTAAAGATGTTTTCAGGCAAAAAGAGAAGTTGAAAGAAATAGGACTGAAGCCACCTTTGGCAATCGAGTTAGCTTCTGAGCTGGCGCAAAGGGGAGTGATACCCTCAGATGATTATTTAACCATGGATGACGTTGTAGAGAAGCTCACCCTGAACATAAAAAAGGACACAAAGAAACCAGCGAAAAAAACTAATCAAATTAATTTTGAATTTGCTTACCCTCATAGTAGTCTTAAGACCTCTGCACATAACTCCGAAAAGTTCGAATCTTTATCCCCAAATTCTTCCTTTCAGATTTTAGTTGAAAACCTAAGTTTTGTTTATAATCAGGGACTGCCAACTAGAAAGAAGGCTCTGGATGATATAAATCTAAAAATCGAAAAAGGTGATTCTGTTGGTTTGGTCGGTCCTACCGGCTCAGGAAAAACCACTTTAGCTCAACATCTAAATGCTCTCTTGTTTCCAACTTCGGGCAGAGTTATCCTTGAAGGTGTCGATTTGTCCGCAGGATCCAAAGGAAAAGATAAGTCTGTGGATTTGAAAAAGATAAGGCAGAAAGTGGGATTGGTCTTCCAATTTCCAGAGCTTCAGTTATTTGAAGACACGGTTTACGACGATATCGCTTTCGGTCCCAAGAATCTGGGGCTGGCAGAAGAACAGATAAAAGAAAGGGTTCAGAGTTCAATGTCTAAAGTAGGATTAGATTTTGAAGAATTCGCCTCCAGGTCTCCTTTTTCTCTAAGTGGCGGCGAACAAAGGAAAGTTGCCATTGCCGGAATATTAGCCCAAGAGCCAGAGATTTTAATTTTAGATGAGCCTACCTGCGGATTGGATTCCAAAAGCACCGGAGAGATCAAAAAACTTTTAAAAGATCTGAACTCAAAAGTCGAAGATCCCGTCGAAGGCGGGAGCGTCACCATAATATTGATCTCTCATAATATGGATTTGATCGCCGAGTTGGCAAAGAAAATCATTTTAATAGACCAAGGTCGGGTGGTCTCATTTTCCAGTAAAGAGGATTTCTTTAAAGATCCTGATGCGGTGAAATCTATTGGTCTTGATCTTCCGGAGGTGACTGAGTTTTTGTGGAAA
>JALHUP010000111.1 GCA_022866585.1 Candidatus Zixiibacteriota bacterium
AAATTAGCCAAAAAATACCATCCGGATGCAAATCCCGGGAGTAAGGCGGCTGAAGAGAAATTCAAGGAGATCTCGGAGGCACATGAGGTGCTCTCCGATCCGGAGAAAAAAAGACAATACGATCAACTCAGGCAGATGGGCAAAAGAGGATTCACCGGCTTCGAGGGCTTCGGCGAAGGTCCTTTTAGGGGAAAACCTGGAAGAGAACGAACCTTCACCTTTGAAGATTTAGGTGGATTTGGGGATTTAGGTGACCTTTTCAGTTCCGTCTTCGACTTAGGTGAAAAAACCCGACAACAAAGATGGGAACCGCAGAAAGGTAACGATCTCTATACAGAAGTTGAGATACCCTTTGACCAAGCTATCTCCGGAGGCAAGCCCATAATCGAGATGAAAAAAGAAGAGACTTGCCCGGTTTGTAGAGGGTCCGGGGCTAAACCGGGAACCAAGCTCTCCACCTGTCCTGATTGCGGAGGAACTGGAATGCTTTCCTTTTCCCAGGGTGCCTTTGCCCTAAATCGACCTTGTCCCCGATGCTATGGAAGAGGAAAGGTAATAACTACTCCATGCCCTGAATGTGGCGGAAAAGGACAGACTTTTGTTCGTAAAAAATTCTCCATCTATATACCTCCTGGAATAAGTGATGGGGAAAAACTAAAATTGAGGGGACAAGGTCAGCCTGGAACAGCCGGCGGTCCTCCGGGTGATTTAATCGTAAAAGTTAATATAGGCGAGCACAGATTCTTTGAGCGAAAAGGAAGTGATATTTACTGCAAAGTTCCCATAAATATTGTTCAAGCCATCATGGGAAGCAAAATCAGAGTTAGCACCATAGATGGAAAAGTGGATTTGAAGATTCCACCCGGAACCCAGAGCGGAACTAAGTTCAGGCTAAAAGGCAAAGGAGTAAAAGTAAATGGCGCAAGAGGAGACCAATATGTAGAAGTCATTGTCGAGGTTCCCAAAAACATAGATGAGAAGCAAAAACAACTGATAGAGGAGTTTGCCAAAAGGACCGGGCTGAAATACTAATATGGCACATTTATCATAATAAGAATCTTTCCCCTCACCCCCGCCTCTGGCGGGATCTTCGGATTACCCTCTCCCCTGGGGGGAGAGGAGATTGGTGGAACCTGAATGTTAAAAAAGGAGAATCCATGGATATAATGACAAAAATAAAAGAGAAAGCCAAACTCAAGAAAAAAGGGGTGGTTCTGCCTGAAGGAACAGAGGAAAGGATGATACAGGCTACCAAGAAGATTCTAACGGAAGGTTTAGCCGAACTCACTTTGTTAGGTGATGAGAAAAAAATCAATGAATTATCCAAGTCATATCAACTTGATTTGAACCAATTGAAAGTAATCAATCCCTCTACCTCATCCAAATTCGATGAATATGCGGATGAATATTACCAGCTTCGCAAAAAGAAAGGAATGACTCCCCAAGAGGCAAAACAAATTATGATCAATCCCTTGTTCTACGGAGCTATGATGGTGAGGAAAAATGAGGTGGATGGATCCGTGGCTGGTTCCATCAATACTACCGGAGATGTGTTAAGTGCGGGAATCCAGATCATCGGGTTGGCGCCTGGGATCAGCTCTGTGTCCAGCTCGTTTCTGATGGTTCTCCCTGAGTTTTTGGGAGTCAAAAACAAGATATTTGTATTTGGCGACTGTGCCGTGATACCAGACCCTGATCCTCAGCAACTTGCCTCCATTGCCATCTCCTCTGCCAAAACCATGCAGGAGTTAGTGGGCGAAGAGCCAAAAGTGGCAATGCTTTCCTTCTCCACCAAAGGAAGCGCAGAGCACGAAATGGTGGACAAAGTAAGAGAGGCGACCAAAATTGTAAAAGAATTGAAGCCTGATCTTTTGATCGACGGAGAACTGCAGGCAGACTCAGCTATAATTCCGGACGTGGCAAAAAAGAAATGTCCTAATAGCATAATTCAGGGAGATGCCAATGTTTTAATCTTTCCGGATTTGAATTCAGGCAATATTGCCTACAAGTTGGTTCAGAGGATGGCGAAGGCAGAAGCCATCGGTCCCATAATTCAGGGTTTGGCAAAGCCCGCCAACGATCTTTCCCGGGGATGCAGTGTTGACGACATCGTCAACGTGGTAGCAATTGCTATGACCCTAGCATAAAAGACTGCGACTGAGACTGAGATCTGAGATGGAAATGAGACAAATCAATTCTTTTTTCTTAGCGGGGATAATTCAGGGATCAAGGAAAGGGAAGATTTTACATAATCAAGATTATCGCCTGAAAATAAAAATCATTCTAAAAAAATATTTCCCCAAAAGCCAGATCATAGACCCGGTCAATGTCCATCCCAATTCAGCTGAGTATGATTATAAAACGGGCAAATCGGTATTTCATGCGTCCATAAAACAAGCTACCCAATGCGATTGTCTGATTGCTTATCTTCCCGAAGCCTCGATGGGAACTGCCATTGAAATGTGGGAATGCCACAAAAAGAAAATACCTGTGTGGACGGTCACCAAAATGAAGGAAAACTGGTCAGTCAAATTTTTGTCCACCGAAATCTTTGAGACGCTTGAAGAATTTGAAAGTTTTTTAAAAAACAAAAGTCCTCTTAAAAAAAGTTGATAATATATGAGGCTATTTGGGGACCGAAAAGCATGTTCTTAACCTCTCCCCCTCTCCACATTTG
>JALHUP010000112.1 GCA_022866585.1 Candidatus Zixiibacteriota bacterium
CCTTTCCGGATATCTTTCCAGTGACGCCTGCAAAAACTGGACAACTCGAGAAAATCAAGATTGCCAGCCCCATGATAGCTATTGCCCCTTCTCTCCTTAAAAAGCGTTTCATGAAATCCTCCTATCTTTTTTTAGTTTGAAATTGAACCTAAATTCTCATTTTCTCAAAAAACTTAATTTTTCCTCAATAACTTCCATTCAAATTAAATATTTAACACAACTTTTCACTTTTTGTCAAGACTTTTTTTGTTTTTCTCTCAAAAAAAATTCAAAAATCAAACCATCTCCCTAAAACACAAAATCAACTTAAGCTTGGGGCTTGCCTCTCAAGAGACAGAATTCATACAACTGTTCAAATGCTTTCCAAGTCAGCCTATCTATTTCTCTTAACACGCTTCTGTTTTTTTCCTTTTTCTCAAAACCTCCCATCTCAAGACACAGAATTTTTGCTCCACAAAAAAATGGTGCGCTCACAAAAAGGCGTTACCTGAAACCTCCAGAAAACAAACCACATCTTAAAAGCTAACAAAAACCATACCAAATTATTTTGAAGTAATAAGAATTTCCAAGCCTTTGTAATCCCAAGAAAATCAACAGGTTGCAATATTATAAGGGAGTGAAGAAAAAGATTGTTTTATCCTAAAAAACTTAAATCACGCAGAAATCTGCGATCAAAAAAGCGGTATTCCGGCCTAAGTTATTATAGAATAACAAACTACTGAATTCGTAGAATTTGACGAACATTCCCCTTCAAAGTGCGAAATTTCTCGAGAATTGAGCGCCGACTTTCTTTAGGTTCGTAGAGATCTTTTGCTAAAATTCCACTCAGCAGTCAAGTATTTCTTCTCTCTTAGCGCTTGTGCAGTTTCAATCTCCTCTGGGGTCAGATCCTTTTCGACCATCTCTATTTCAAAAAAATCGCAAAAGCCTTCTCTTAGAGCAGAGATCACCTCCTCATATCCGACTTTTCTTTTCAAAATTTTTTCTAAATTGGTAGATTTACCTTCTAACCTTTCTTTCATCTTCTCTCTATTATTTTCTTCACTTAAAAGGTCGGGCAAGCTAACTTTTCCTTTGCCCAAAGGAATAGAGCCATGTTGGATAAAGCAATTTTTTTCACGCCTTTGAGCGCTCCCGATTAATTTTTTCCCCGCCACGGTGATCTCATATCTCGAATTGCTTATAAAACAAGGTTTGGAAAAATTGGAATCTTCAGTGACTTGTAGTGAGCTTGCTTGTAGTGAGTTTATCGAACCTGTCAAATCTATTGCAATTCTTTCTCTCTTGGGTTTCACCCATTCCCCAAAAACTTTCAATGTTTTCAGTGATTCCAAAAGGGCAAAACTTATCTTTCGATACGTTTCATTAATATTTTCGCCTAACTCCGGATATTCTTTAATTGAGGCACAAAGGCTGTAAGTTATCTCATTCTCATGCAACACCACCCTTCCCCCGGTAATCCTTCTAACCACATCGATATTGCTTTCTTTACATTTGTTCAAATCAACCGTCTTTTCTAAAGATTGAAAATATCCTATGGAAACGCCCGGCGGTTTCCAGAGATAAAGACGTAAAGTGGGTAGGGCTTGTCCCCTCTGACAGAATTGTAAAATCGCCTCATCCAAAGCCATGTTAAAGAAGGCATCATTTGCACCAGTAAAAATGAATCTCCACTGTTTCATGTCACTCATCATTCTCTTTCTGAGATTCCCCTAAGATTTTATCTATATTTTCCAGAGCCATCTTAGCCGCCCTTTGCTCTGCTTCCTTTTTGGTAAGTCCCTCCCCTTTTCCCATCCGTCTACCTTTGGCCAAAACGGCGATGGTGAATTTTTTTTGATGGTCGGGACCCTCTTCAACTAAGATCTCATATCTGGGCATGCCCAAGCCTAATGCCTGCATGTATTCTAAAAGCTCGCCTTTATAGTTGTAAAAAGTTTTATCGCTGGCAAGCTCCAGGCATCTTTTCAGTATCTGATTTTCGATTACCCTTCTGGCAGGAGCCAAACCACCATCCAGATATATTGCTCCAATCACTGCCTCATAGGCATCGGCAATAATGGACGTCCTCTGCCTTCCTCCGGATTTATCTTCCTCCTCACTCAAATTCAGATATTTGCCTAAAGGAATGGATCGGGCAATTCTGCTTATGGTCGCCTCACTCACCAAAGTCGCCTTCAGTTTGGTCAGGTCCCCTTCACTTTTGTCAGGAAAATTCTCATAAAGGAATTGGCTGGTCACCATTCCCAAAACAGAATCTCCCAAAAACTCCAATCTCTCGTTCGCTGACAAACCATCATCTTGGGGTGAGCCTGTGGAACTATTCTCAGGTGCATAGATGTAAGATCTATGAGTTAAGGCTCGGTCTAAAAGCTGTAGATTCTTGAACCGATAGCCTAACCTGTGCTCAAGCTCAGAATATCGTTTGAATCTTTCTTTTTGGGGAAGTAATCTTTTAAGAAAACGTATTAAGTTAAATGCCATGGAAGTCTATTGTCCGTCGTCGGCCGTCCGCACCTAACCGACCACTATTCACTGACCACTGACTCCAACTCATGGAACAAATTTTTTCACTGCAATGGTGATGTTGTGTCCACCAAAACCGAAGGAGTTGGAGAGCGCCGTGTTTATATTGGCTTTTCTTTTTTGATTGGACACGAAATCTAAATCGCATTTCGGATCAGGGAACTCATAATTAACGGTAGGGTGCAAGATCCCCTCCTCTATAGATTTGATGGTGGCAACCAGCTCCACTGCCCCGGCCGCTCCTAAAAGATGCCCGATCATCGATTTGGTGGAATTCACCGGAATCTTGTAAGCCTGCTCTCCGAAAACCGCCTTGATGGCTTGACACTCGGTCAAATCTCCCAAATCGGTGGAAGTCCCATGGGAATTGATGTAATCCACTGATTCTGGGGAGAGATCTGCATCTTTCAAAGTCAGCTTCATGGATCGGATCGCCCCTTCCCCACCGGGAGCAGGAGCCGTGATGTGGTATGCATCTGCACTCATCCCCACTCCGATGATCTCGGCATAAATTTTTGCCCCTCTTTTCTGCGCATGCTCTAAGCTTTCCAAGATCATCATTCCCGCTCCCTCCCCCATCACAAACCCATCCCTTTGTTTATCAAATGGTCGGGAAGCCTTTTGCGGTTCATCATTTCTGGTGGACATGGCTCGGGCTGAGCAGAATCCAGCCATGGAGGCGGGGGTGATGGTAGCCTCGCTTCCTCCGGTGATCATCACCTCCGCATCGCCCCTTTGAATGATCCTGAATGCGTCTGCAATGGCATGAGAGCCTGAGGCACAGGCGGAGACGGTGGCATAGTTGGGTCCCTTAAAGTTGAAACGAATGGAGATCAAACCTGCCGACATGTCGATGATCATCATGGGAATGAAAAAGGGGCTGACCCGGTTGGGACCCTGTTGGAGGAGAATGGCATGTTGCTTTTCAAAAGTGTCTATCCCCCCTATTCCACTTCCCACCACCACTCCCGCCCTTTCAGGATCCAAAGAATCCGAACCTAAGTTGGCATCATCAAAAGCCTGTTGGGAAGTAGCGATAGCATATTGCTCGGTTAGGTCCAGGCGCCGAGATTCTTTTTTATCGATGTACTTTAACGGATCAAAATTTTTCACCTCCGCCGCTATCTTGGTAGAAAACTCGGAGGCATCAAACCTGGTCAGCTTGTCGATACCGGAGACCCCCTCCTTTAAATTACTCCAGAACTCCTCCACGGAATTTCCGATCGGCGAGACGACCCCGATGCCGGTCACCACTACCCTTCTTTTTATGGTGAGCGACTTGTCCTGAGCGAAGTCGAAGGAAGTCGAACCATTCATTTAACACCCCTTTAGCTTTCTTTTCCGCCAGAGGCGGATCCTCCGGAAGGCAGATTTTTTTCTATATATTCAACCGCCTGCCCCACTGTGGAAATCTTCTCCGCCTCTTCATCCGGAATCTCTAACTTGAACTCCTCTTCCAATGCCATCACCAACTCTACCGTGTCCAAGGAATCCGCCCCCAGATCGTCCACAAAAGAAGCCTCTTTGGTAACCTGACCTTCTTCTACCCCCAACTGCTCGACAACGATCTTTTTCACCCTTTCTTCTACTGACATGCTATTACCTCCTTTTTATCTTTTAAACTTATGTTTCAATCAACTTTTCTTTTTGAACCAAGTGAATTTGGTAATTCAAAGCTGAATTCATATTACCACATTCTACAGATCCTGCTTTATGAATTCCTGTTTCTTATATTTCTCTGGTGTCCCAAAGATTTCTTCTATCTCTTTCAGTTCTTCGTCTTGCACATACGGAATGAGCCCCAATTTTAATTTCTTCAGATTTTCTTCCATCACTTCCGACAAAGCTTTTTTTGCCAGTTGGTAGAGTTTCTTTTCGTCGACAGTCAGCTTCAGGGCTTACCTCCTTCTGTTTTCACCCCAACTTACAATGCTGCCTAACGGTTTGAGTATTTGAGAAAGGCGTAGCCTTTGGACGTTAATCTCAAGCACTCTGTTATCTGCCGTTAATGGCCGGATCATTTCACCGGATCATTTCAATAGTTCTTTAAATTTTCCCACTGTCAAATCGGCATCTTTGAGGATGCTTGCTAACAGCTTCGGGTGAAGAGTCTTTCCTGAATGATAGGGGACAGTTACCCTCCTGCCTTCTTTATTTTTGTATATTTTGTGACTTCCGCTTTGACGTGAGAAGAAAAATCCTGCCTTTTCTAACGTCTTTATTACTTCAACAGCGGTTACACGTGGTAACTTATCGCTCATACAGCTATTTCCATTAAGGTGAGACTTACCGATTCCGCCTGTGGAATATCTTCCCCGCTCTCAATCCGGTCTTCAATGTGGAGGCGAATAGCATCTTTGATATTCTCCAAAACCTCCTCATAGGTATCACCCTGTGTGTAGCAACCCTGAAGTTCTGGACAAAAGGCGAAATAGCCGTCAATGTCCTTTGCAACAACTACTGAGAACTTATATGTGCTCATCTTTGGTTCTCCTTTTGTCAAATTATAACGTCTCCGCTGTTTGTGAAGTCCCGCCGAAGGCGGATATGGGCGAAGCACAGCGAAACCAGATACGCTCTGTTATACGTTCTTTCCTTAAACATTATTCGATCTCTGCATACCACCCAGTAGGGATATTATCTTTAATACACTGGTTGATCATCTGATGCGAGCGTTTAAGAACTAAGATTGCATTTGGAAGATCGGTTTTGCTTCGAACATATATTCTTCCCCACTTATATCCATAATCACCCGAGAAAGGCTCTACTCCCTTTAATCTTTTGCCATTCGTGAATAGATGTATATTTAGAAATCCTTTACGTAGTGCTACAGCGGCAAACGTGCGTTTAGGAGAATAATACATAAGTCTGTATTTGGCTATTTTAAAGTAGATTGCATCGTCAATCCTTTTGATTTTCTTATCTAGTTCTTCAAAAAGCCTTTTGGTTTCACCTCCCGCTCTGTCGAGGTGCATTTTCAATGAGTATTTTTCTTCTGTGGTCGGCTTATCTGGCGGTTCAAGTGGGAAATTCTCCAGCCTCTTTATTTCTTCCTTAAGTTCGATTACTTCAATACTTCTAGGGCACTCACTCCAATCATGCTCCCAGCAAACAATCATGTCGCATTCAGATGGATCATGTTTGAAATGGCCGCTGCGGTACTCAAATTCTATCCTTACCTCTTCCCATCGTCCCTTTCCGATGTATCGTTTTGCAATACAATCTGGATAACCAGGACGTACTACCTCTACATACATTCCAAGTTCGCGAGCAATCATGCCAAATAGGAAAACGACACCCTGCTCATTTACAGGTGCCCAAATAAGTCCACGAAAATTTATTAGCTCCCCCGTAATTGTCTTGCGTTTTGATTTTATCATAGATCTCACCCTGCTATAGTATCATAGAGAGCTTAGAATCAAATTCGTACCAGCAAGCTGGTGCACTCCAGTTAAGAAGTCTCTGGTCAAGCTAAAGCTTGACACTCCAGACATCCTACATTAATAATCCTCCATCCACCTGAATCACCTGACCGGTGATGTAGCTGGCTTCGTCAGAGACTAAGAAAGCCACCAGATTTGCTACCTCCTCCGGGGTTCCAACCCTTTTCAAGGGGATTTGGTTCAAAAAAGCATCTTTGGCGCTCTGGGGAAGATTCTCAGTCATTGAAGTCAAAATGTAACCTGGAGCAACTGCATTCACCGTAATACCCCGACTAGCAAGCTCTTTAGCGGTTGACTTGGTCAAGCCGATCAGTCCCGCTTTGGAAGCGGCATAAGTTGATTGTCCTACATTGCCCATCATTCCGATCACCGAAGTGATATTGACAATCCTTCCTGATTTCTGCTTAATCATCACCCTTGCCACACTTTTGGTGAGGTTGAAAGCTCCTTTCAGGTTTACATCCAAGACCCGATTCCAATCCTCTTCCGAGACTCTGATCAAAAGCCCATCTTTGCTTATTCCGGCATTGTTGACCAAAATATCCAAGGTGGGGAATCTTTCATGGACCTTTTTTATCAAATCTTCAACCTCTTGAGAGTCGGAGACGTCAGCTTTTAAAGCCAC
>JALHUP010000019.1 GCA_022866585.1 Candidatus Zixiibacteriota bacterium
AGGGGACACGCTCGTGGTGGTCTATCAGAAAGATCGAACCAGCGGTACCCCATACCTTTATTCCACCATGTCCACAGATTACGGTGTAAATTGGTCCACCCCTCAAATGCAAAGCAGTGATGGTGAACATCCGGACATTGCGTATGGACAGGCAGGGAATGTGTATCTGACTTACCACAAGACAATAAAAGACGATATTGCATTTTTAAGAGGTAAAACTTACGAAACCGGACCCTGGGATTACGTTGAATACCTCACCACTGACAGCACTTCTTGTCATGACGATTTTCCTAAGATCGCCGCCTTACATACCCTGCCAGCCGATACCACAACAGTCTGGGTGGCATATAACCACGATGAGGCACCGCCCAGTAAAGTTATGAACACCGATTTAAGGTTCGCTTATAGCACCAATAGTGGAGTCGACTGGACCAAAGATCAAGTCCTCGCGAATGATCCTTCCGCCGACGAGATGGCGGCTGATTTGAAGGTCTACCGATCTTCCACGAACAAATATGTAGACTTGTGTTATCTCAAATATTCAGGTGTCGTCAAGTCGGGTTCAGATATCTATTACACATGGGCGAATGCTACTCACCCAGAACAATTCTATTCTCCACATCAGATTATAAACGAGCATTGGGCTAATTGCTCGCCAGACGGCAGAGAGAACTGTCAACTGACTTACCCAATTCCCGATGACTATCCAGGAATCGTCTATGCAGGATTCCCACTCAAAAAAGATGATGGGAAAAATCTTGATTTTGGTGGTTGGGATCTTTACTACGACTTCCATGATTGGACGGACGTAGAAGAAGAAACTGCGGAAGAAAAATTGCCTGCTGAGTTCTCTTTGTCCAACAATTATCCTAATCCTTTCAATCCAGAGACTAAGATAGGTTATTTTATCCCTAAAGCCTGCCAGGTGAATCTTGAGGTTTTCAATATCCTTGGTCAAAGAGTCAGAACCCTGATAGACGAAGTTCAAACTAAAGGGAAAAAAGAGGTGACCTGGGACGGAAAGGGTGAGAGCGGAAATGAGGTCGCCAGCGGAGTTTATTTCTATAAGCTGGAGACGGAAAATTTCAGTCAGACTAAGAAGATGGTTTTGATGAAATGAACTTGTCCGCGGTCGGCAGTCCTTCGACTTCGCTCCCTTCGGGTCTGAGCCTCAGGGTCGAAGACAGCACAAGTCCGCCGTCCGCCGCTAAATCAGGTCAACGGATTCATCCTGAACGGATGGAGCTGATTTTTTAATCTAGACAAGGACTCGTCCATTTCTTCAGACAACTCGGAAATAATTCTTGACAGCTTTTGTAGATTTCGTTAATATTAAAAAGAGTAAGGATATATAATATATAAGGAGTGAAAAGGACAAAGCGGGTGTAATTCAGCGGTAGAATGCAAGCTTCCCAAGCTTGACGTCGAGGGTTCAACTCCCTTCGCCCGCTTTTTGTGTTAACTTAGTCGGAAGAGGAGTTTGTTGATGACTCCTCTTCTAACAAAACAAAGCCAAGCCTTGAAGACTTGGCTACGTATAGTAAAGGTTATCCCTTTGTTTTACAAAGTTAAGCATTTGGTAAAAAGTTCGATAAATATATTATAATTATATATCAAAAACCATAACCACGGAGGGTTATATGCAAAATGTAGGTAGAGCTTTTTCTTTCATGTTTGAGGATAAAAACTGGGTAGTGAAAATTATTCTGGGGGCAGTCTTTAATCTCTTAATGTTAGTGCTGGTGGGTATTCCCTTTGTTTTGGGCTATCTTTTGGAGCTGGCTAAAAATTCAAGCGAAGGTAAGGAGCTCCCTTTGCCCGAATGGGACAAGCTGGGCGATAAGTTTGTCCGGGGCTTAATTTATCTCATCATCCTGATCATCTATTCTATTCCGGGTATGATTCTTTCTTTCATCCCTTGCGTGAAATTCTGCCTTGGTCCTTTGTATTTTTTAGCCCTTGCCTTTGTGCTGCCCTATATCACTGTTAAGTATGCCCAAACGGGAAGCTTTGAGGATGTCTTCCGCTTCAACGAAATCATCGAGTTTGTGAAAGCTAATCTCAATAACTTGGTCATCGTGGTTTTGTTGACTATCGCTTTGGGAATAATCGCTACTTTTGGGGTCTTGGCTTTGGTGGTGGGGATATTCTTTACCATGTTCTGGGCAGATTTAGGGATCTTTTATCTATATGGACAGGTGTATCGAGAAGGCAAGAAAGAAAAACCAGCAACCCAGCCTGTATCCTCCTAAATCAGAAAGATTAAATCGGATCACCCACAGGGATGAAAATCGTCTGGGCTTATTTCTGGCAAGAAATGCTGAGAAACTGGGCCTAAGGGTTTACCTTTTTGTCTCTAAGTATTGGCTGGGAATTATAAGTTTTCATCTTTTCTTATTTATCTTAGGCTCGATTTCTGCTCCATGTCTAAGTTATTTGGGAGAAGAGGAAATTTCAAAATATATTTATGGATTTTACGGAATCAGTTGTCATCAAATTTCCTCTCGATCATTTTTTATCTTTAATCATAAGATCGCCATTTGCGCCCGCTGTTTTTCTTTTTATGCTTCCATGCTTATTTTTGGTCTTTTGTTAAGTCTCAAAAATGTCAGACCGCTTAACCGAAAGACCGCTCTTTTTCTGGCACTTCCTATCATAGCGGATGTGCTGTTACAAACTTTGGGGATAAAGGAGAGCACTAATCTGCTTAGAGTCACCACTGCTCTCCTTTTGAGCTTGTCCATTTCATTTTATATTTACCCGCGCATTCACTTAAACCGCCAGCCGTATGGACACACTCATCTCGACCAAACCGGGTTAAGATGAACCCTGGTGGTTCTCCTCGATGTCTTTTTTTATAAACGGGAATTATTATTACAACTTTTCTTTTTAGATTGCGTTAATAAATAAGGGTGGTGGTTTGAATTAAAAAGGGGAAAGTTTTGTTGCGATTCTACTTTGAAAAGTCAAATTATATGGGTGAAACGAAAATAGCTGAAGGTCCTCAAAAAAGGAGGTTGCTATGAAAGCGATGATTGTGGGGTTAACGTTAATCGCCCTGATTCTTTCGGGGATGAACCCATGTTTTGCTAAGAAGGAAAATACCGGTGAGGTTAAGAAAAACGTATACACCGATGCAAAGTTCGGTTTTCAAATCATCAGTCTTTCTAACTGGAAAGTGAAAACTCAGAAGGAGCCATCTTCGCTTCGGGTAATGCTAACCCAAAAAAATTATAAAACAAGCGAAAATTCCGTCTCCGCTCAATCCACCACCGCCATCCCCGCCATCTTGATCTTAGCCGACACCACCTCGCTTTCTTTAGCCGAGGTGGAGAGCTGTCTTTTTCAAAAGTGTGAAAAGCTAAAAAACAGAGATGATTATTTGCTTAAGCTCGAGCTGATTCCTAATTCTGAAAATTTAGGGACTGGGGACGTGACCTTAGCCAAGCTTCCAGCCAGAATGTATACATTGCAACAAAAATATAAAAGAGTGGTTGAAGATATAAGAGAGCGGAGCTCTTCTCCCTCCGGGGGCACGGTTATTATCGAAGATTTTCTGGCCGGACACGTGATTTTGTTTAAGAAAGGGAATAACCTCTATATGGTTCAGTTTTCTTGCGAACGGGAATTTTTCGCCCCTACCAACGAAGAGTTTCAAAAGATCATCAAATCCTGGAAGTTTACTCCATGAGAATATTCTGCCTCAGGTGACCCTCCTTTTCGTCTTGGGTGGAAAATAGAAATTCCGGTCCCAAACTTCTTCATTCAAAAAAGCCCTGTCTTATGCGGGGCTTTTCTATTTTATGTAGATACCAAACACAAATCATACACTTTTAGGGCACAAAAAAAGATAGACAACACTCCCCGGAGATGACATCTAAGGTGAACCGCTGACCTTTGCATCAGAGACAGAAAAGTAAGCTCCTGGCGGAACTTCTAACTCACCCCCTTTGATCCCCCTCTCTTTAAAAGAGAGGGGGAACAGAGGTGAGTTCTTTTGCTGGTCACAGCGTCTGATTAGCATATATGGGTGTCCGATATGTATTTGGTCATTACAGGCCTTTTCCTATTTTTCCAATTTTTGATTGACAAGTAGGTTTTTTTATATTAATATTTCTTTTGTTGAAAATAAACCCCTGAAGTACAGGAGGTATTATGTGGGCATTAAGAACATTTTTGATCATCGTTCTGATCATTTTGGTGGTTGGATTTGCTATTTATAACTCCGAGGAGAAAGTCTCGGTAAATCTCTATGGCACAGAATATATAGAGGTCCCCATGATTTTTGTAGGCTTCTGGGCGCTGGTGATAGGGATGATCCTCTCTTTTGTGTTGGGAGTCAGCTACTATTTTAAAATGCACTCGGAGCTGCGCAGTCTAAAGAAAGAGAACAAAAAGCTAATGGATGAAGTCACCGCCTTGCGCAATTTACCCTTGGAGGAGACGGAGGAAAAAGAGACTTGAGATTTGAGACGTGAGATTTAGGAGTTTGGATTGGGGTATAAATGAAGGAATCATAGATTGAGAAATTTTTATAGGTAATGGGAGGTAGGAATTGAGTCAAGGTCATATTCTGGCGATCTTCATCGCCATTGTTATAATCTTTTTCATTATAGCACTTTTGTGGTCTAAAGCTAAAAAGGAAAAGAGAAAGGTATCTCCGAAGCTCTACATCGATGCGCTCAAGGCTCTTTTGGCCGGGGACGAAAAGTTAGCCTTTCAAAGGTTCAAGGATGTAGCCCGAGGCGATCCCAATAATGTAGATGCCTATTTGAAATTAGGAGACCTTTTGAGAAAAAGGAAAAGGTTTGATAAAGCCCTCCAGATCCATAAGGAGCTAATCTTGCGTCCATCTTTGTCCATCGAGGATAAATCCGAGGTTTGGAAAAGCTTGGCTGAGGACTACATCGCCTCCAAAAACCATGAAAAAGCAATCTCGCTTTTAGAGGATTTACGTCGAATCAACCAAGATGACCTTTGGGTTAATCACAAGCTGATTATGCAATATGAGGAGACACAGAGATGGGAGGACGCTTTTGAGTTAAAAAAGAAGCTCTTTGGGCACAAAGAAGATGAAGCTAAAAAAGTCTTAGCACTTTACAAGGTATTTTGGGGCAAGACCTGGGCAGATAAAAATGAGCTTCATAAAGCCAGAGTGGCTTATAAAGAGGCGTTAAATTATGATGAGACCTGCATACCCGCTTACATATATTTGGGGGAAGCCTATTATCGGGAAGAAAGATTGGAGGATGCAGTACAGTGTTGGAAGAAGCTGTTAGATGCGGTTCCCTCTGCAGGATATCTGGTCTTTGATAAACTGGAGAGGTCCCTGTTCGAGTTGGGGCAATATGGAGAGATGGCGGAGATATATGAGCGGATATCAAGCGAGAATCCAAAAAATATCTATGCCCTTTTTCCCTTAGCCAAGATCTATGAAAAAAAGGGAATGATCGAGTCCGCCATTGAAAAATACAAACAGATATTGGATATCGATCCCAACTTCTTATCCGCTAAATTGAGTTTGGCTAAGCTTTATCAGGAAGAGGGACGGAATGAAAAAGCGATTGATCTTTTGGACGGTGTAATTGAGAGCCTTCCACCCGCGCACAAGGAATTTATTTGTAATCAATGTAGACATAAATCCCCAGAACCTTTGTGGAAGTGCCCCCAATGTGGAAAATTGAACTCGTTTGACATCTAAGACATCCCGGCTATTCCATCTATGGAGTGTTCACCTTTAGGGCATGTTGAAAAAGTGGTTTTGGAGTGCGAAAGCTTGCTTTCGCGATTTTTTGAAATTAAGAAGTTCCTATGCCGCCTCCGCTTAAACCCTGAAGAAAACCGCACCAGCAAGCTGGTGCACTCCGGAATAGGTTTTTCAATACCCCCTTTAGGTGAACCAAAAGATGGTTGGACTCTCTGAAGTTTTAGGTCCCGCTTAAAGCGGGACACTCCAGTAAAACCTTTCCCACTTTATTTTTGTTATGTCTGAAGAGATCACCCCATTGATGAATCAATATTTTAAGATCAAAAGCCAATATCCGGAGGAGATCCTGTTCTTCCGCATGGGTGACTTTTATGAGATGTTCGGGGAAGATGCCAAGATTGCTTCAAAAATTTTGGGGATCGCCTTAACCTCACGCGGGCATATAAAAGGTGAAAAAATTCCTTTGGCTGGGATCCCTTACCATGCGGCGGACAGATATTTAGCTAAACTTCTAAAGGCAGGCAAAAAGGTGGTAGTCTGTGAACAGGTAGAGGATCCAAAGTTTGCCAAGGGAATAGTGAAAAGGGATGTGGTGGAGATAATCACCCCCGGCACCGTTACGGTCGATGGCGTGATAGAAGGAGCAAGCAACAACTATCTGGTCAGTTTAACCGGTGATGAAGAAAAATTGGGCTTGGCAATCATCGACTTGACTACCGGAGAATTCAAGGTAGACCAAGGAGAGAAAAGTAAGATAATTGAGAAGATCAAGGTTCTTAATCCGGCAGAAATCCTCTGTCCCGAGGCTTGGGCAGAAGAGAAAAAGAAAGAGCTGAGATTCTTAAATGAGAACGTGACTTTGACCAATCTGGAGACGTGGAAATTCGATTATGATTTTGGTCAGAAAATTTTGGTCGAACATTTTAAGGTTACCTCACTGGACGGATTCGGGTGCCAGGATTTGAAATTAGGAATATCTGCGGCCGGAGCTGTTTTAGCTTATCTAAAACAAACCAAGAAGGTTTCTCTGTCTCATATTAACAAGATTTTGCCTTCAATCGAAGGCGAACAGATGTTTCTGGATGCCAATACTATCAGAAACTTAGAGCTTTTGACGGCCATGGGAACAGGGGAGAGGTCCAATACTCTGTTTTTTCTTTTGAACAAAACCAAGACCGCTATGGGGTCAAGACTTTTAAAAAACTGGATCATCAGACCGCTTCTGAATGGTGATAAAATCAAGGAAAGACAAGATGCCATTGAAGAGTTATTTAAAAATCATGATTTATCTTTTTCTTTAGAAAAGAAGATCAATAAAATTGCGGATTTAGAAAGGCTGTCCGGTAAGATCGGATATGGCAAAGCCAGTCCCAAAGATTTGATCTGGCTTTTTGATTCACTCTGTATTATTCCTGATTTGAGAGCAATTTTGAGCGATGCAAAATCTGATCTTCTGAATTACATAAAAGAGAACCTTCCCGATACTGCCGAATTAGTCAATTTGATAGAAAGCTCGATTGTGGATGATCCTCCTTTTATCTTGACCGAAGGCGGAATCATTAAACCCGGATATTCTCTGGAGTTGGATTCTTTAAACAGTCAGATCAAAGGAAGCAAGGATTGGATAGCCGGGCTACAAGAGAAAGAGAGAAAAAGAACCGGCATACCATCTTTGAAAGTTGGCTTCAATAAGGTCTTCGGTTATTTCATCGAGGTGACCAAACCGCATCTATCCAAAGTTCCAGAAGATTACATTCGCAAGCAGACCATGGTCAATGCGGAAAGATTCGTCACCCAAGAGCTAAAAGAGAAGGAGGCTTTAATCTTAGGAGCAGAGGAGAAAATTTTCAAATTGGAGTATGACCTATTTTTAGATATTAGATCGAAGATAGCGGAAAAGGTCGACCAGATTCAAAAAACCGGAGAGCTGGTGGCGCAACTGGACGTAATGCTCGCTTTGAAAGAAGTGGCAGAAAAATATAACTACGTGCGACCACAAATTGACTTGAGCGATGAGATC
>JALHUP010000113.1 GCA_022866585.1 Candidatus Zixiibacteriota bacterium
GGTCCTCACCCAGATTTCTTCTTTTTTATTGGGCTCCATGACCTCGCCGAAGCCATCCGGGAATGGGGTGTCGCCTAAAACTGCGGCTTTATAGATTTTCAGAATTTTACCTTTATACAAACAGAAGGCGGCTGGTGTGGGCGAAAGTCCTCTGATCTGATTTTTGATCTGGACCGCCTCCTTAGACCAATCTATCCGACAATGCTCCGGGGTGATCTTGGGAGCGGGGGTGGCTTGGGCATCATCCTGTCTTATGGGTTTGGCTTCGCCTTTTTCGATCAAATCCAGGGTTTCGAGCAGAAAGTCTGCGCCTAAGTTTGCCATTCTGTCATGTAGCTCTCCAAAATTCTCCTCCGGAAGAATGTCAATTTCTTTTTGCAGAATCAGATCGCCGGTATCCACTTTTTTCTGGATAAAAAAAGTAGAGAGTCCGGTCTTGGTCTCACCATTTATTAGGGCCCAATTGATGGGAGCGGCGCCCCGGTATTTTGGCAGAAGGGAGGCGTGAAGGTTTACAGTTCCCAATGGAGGCAAGGAAAAAATCTTTTCCGGCAAGATCCGAAATGCGACCACCACTAAAAGATCAGGAGCTAATTCTTTCAGAGAGTTAAAAAAATCGTCTGATTTAAGGTTCTCCGGAGTCAAGATTTTTAAATTGTGCTCTTTGGAAAATTTTTTCACCGGCGATTCGGAAAGATGTAAACCTCTTCCTCTGGGTTTATCTGGACCAGTCACCACGCCCACCACCTCATGTTTGCTATTTATCAATTTTTCTAAACTGGGAATGGCAAAATCCGGAGTTCCCATGAAAACGATACGCATAGTGCTCGGTCAATTAAATAACGATTGCTTCTTTTCGGTTTCGTTTTAAAAGGTTTCGGTTGCGGCCATGTATCGTCTAAAAAGTCACCGTCAGTCGTTTATTCGTATGAATGCATGCATATCGTCTAAAATACGACAATCCGAAACCGAGAGACGACTTGCGATACGTGGCCGATACCCAAACCGATGAACGATAAACATGGAAATCAAGATTATCTGGTAGATAGTTTCTTCAGTTTCTTGGCTAAAAGGCGCCTTCTGATCGAGCTTAAATGGTCTATGAACAAAAGCCCATTTAAATGATCGATCTCATGCAATAAAACTCGACTTAAAAATCCCTTTGTTTCGATTTGGATCTCTTTCTCATCTAAATCTATACCTTTAACTAACACTTCCAATTGACGGGTTACATCGGCATAGGTGCCGGGAATGGAGAGGCATCCTTCTTCAGAAGTCTGTTCGCCATGAGATTCGACTAATACGGGGTTAATTACAATCAAAGGAGAATCGTCATTTGGGGCGGTGGAAAAAAAGGAACGATCGACCACGAAAAGCTTCTTCTCTACCCCTACCTGATTAGCGGATAATCCAATTCCTTTTGCCTCTTTCACGGTCTTGAGCATATCCAAAGCCAACTTTCTTATGCTTTCATCAACCCGGGTGATCTCTTTAGCCTGTTTTCTCAAGACCGGATCGCCGTATATCCTGATGGGCAAAATAGCCATGCAATATCTCTTCTTTCTATGACGCTTTGTTTTCTTACGCAGAGCCAGGGGTTGTTACTAAACTCTTTTTTCTATTGGTTTCGTAAATAGGGCTCGGGTTTCGGTTATGTATCGTTTAACGTAATTCGTTATCGTTTATCTTGCTAAGACGAAAGACGAAACCGAAAGAC
>JALHUP010000114.1 GCA_022866585.1 Candidatus Zixiibacteriota bacterium
GTCAAAACGGAAATGTAAGGAATATTCATCTCGTATAATCTTGCCAAAAGGGCGGAGGTCTTTGCCATCTGCATTAAAGATAAAATTCCCTCCTGCATTCTGGCTCCGCCGGAGCAGGAGACGATCACCAAAGGGATTTTTCTTTCCATGGACCTTTCGATGGTTCGGGCAACTTTTTCCCCAACCACCGAACCCATGCTCCCTCCAATGAAACCGAAATCCATCACCCCGAAGCTGATCTCCTTCCCGTCAATTCTGCCGATTCCGGTGACGATGGCATCATTCAGATTGGTCTTCTTCTGTGAATCTTTGATCCGGTCCGGGTATTTTTTTGAATCCTTGAATTCCAAGGGATCAGACGCGACTAAATCCGCATCGTATTCCTCCAATTTTCCCTCATCCAAAATAAGATGAATATAGTCTTTGCTTTTTATGCGGAAATGGTAGTCGCACTTGGAACAAACCCAGAGGTTTTTCTCCAGCTCTTTTACGTATATGATCTCTCCACAACTGTCGCATTTGGTCCATATTCCGTCAGGGATCTCTTTTTTTCTCTGGGAGACCAAACCCTCTTTTACTTTCCTGAACCATTCCATAGTTATTCTTTCTTACTGGTCATACGGCGCCCGTATGGGCGGATACCCCATAAGTTCAATAGTTGCAGGCTTATGGTTTCCAACTAAAGAAGGTAACAGATTAAGAAGTTCTCATACCGGCCAATAAAAGGCTAACGCCTTAACTCCTTTAGCCATCAGAAGGTTATTCATAAGGTTTTATGCATGGTCAAGGCGTCCTCAGTGGGCAGTCGGTAATATTTTTTTCTTCGCCCCACCTCCACGAATCCAAAATTTGTATACAGCTTTATAGCGGCCAAGTTAGATTCTCGGACGCTTAAGATAATGCTTTTGCACCCTCTTTCTTTTGCCTCCAACAAGATTCTTTTCATTATTTTTTCTCCGATTCTGTTTCTCCGGTGAGCTGGAGAGACTGCAAAATTGGCCACCTCCAGTTCGTCATCCAGGTGCCAGAGGCATGCGTATCCCACCACCTCTTCCCCCAATTTAACCACCAAAGGAATAGCCAGTTTGATTTGTAACTCATCCATGAAGTTCTCTTTGCTCCAGGGATCTGAAAAACAGATCTTTTCTAATCTGGCGACTTCCTCCACATCTTCTGGGCTCATCCTTTGGATAGCGATTTTATCAACTTTTTGGCACATTTGCGTATGCATTCATACGAACCTAAATTTCAGTTCCGCCTCCGACTTTCTAAGATACAAAGGTTCCAAATTGGCAATATCCTCAGCCTGACCTAAGATCAGTTTTTTTGAGCCTAAAAAAGCTACCGTTGCTCCGCTGGGCAAGGATTGTTCTGCTAGAGAAAAATAAGCTTTATCTTTCAAAAGCTCAACCACTTTGTTTTGGTAAAGTTTAGCACCCGGTCCCACAAAGAGACTCTTCTGCGAAATTCTTTTGGCTAAATCCTCTACATCCTCAACCAGATAGTCAGTTTGTCTTTTCAAGTCTCCATTTTTAGTTTCATATATGGCCGCATATACCTGATTTTTTTTAGCATCCAACATGGTCACCACCGGATATTGACAATACAAGGAGAGATAAGCTAAAGCATCCAAACTGGGGACTGAGGCTAAGGGCTTTCCTGTGGCAAAACATAAACCTTTGAGTGTGGACAATCCGATCCTTAAACCGGTGAAAGAACCCGGTCCAATAGAAATAGCGAATCCATCTATATCCTCTATCTTCAGACCAATATTCCTCAAAGCTTGATCTATGCAAAAGAGGAGTATTTCAGAATAGGTGATCTTCACGCTGAATTTTACCTCAACTAAAATTTCATCCTCCTCCACAATACCTATACCTACGATCATGGTGGAGGTGTCAACGCCAAGAACTTTCATGGTATTGGGTCAACTCTTATTGGCAGGGGACAAGCCCCTCCCCCTACTTTTTTATGAAAGTTGGTAACTTTCTAACCTTTTAACTTTCAAACCTTCTAACAAATATTTTCCTTTCCTTTTCCGACACAATCTCTAAATTTATCTCCACTCTCCTCTCCGGCAGAAAAGTTCTGATTTTTTCTGCCCATTCAATGAGGGTGATTCCGTTCCCATAAAAATACTCTTCATATCCCAATTTAATAAATTCTTCGATCTTCTCCAAGCGATATAAATCAAAATGATACACCCAGACGAAGGTTCCCCGAATCTTTCCCGGATATTCGTTGATGATCACAAAGCTGGGGCTGGTCACAGGTTCGGCTACACCCAATCCAGAACATATACCTTGGATCAAGACGGTCTTTCCACTGCCCAAGGGACCAATCAAAGCCACCACCGAACCGGCTTCAAGCTCTTGGGCTAAAGCACGACCAAATTCTTTAGTCCCCTCTGGACTAAAAGTTCTCTTTTCTATCATGGGTGTTGAAAAGGGAGAAAGGTGTAAGGTGAAAGGTTTAAGGTCAAAGGAAGCCTTACGCCTTACACCTAAAACCCTAAACCTTTAACCTTATTTTCTCGGTCTCAAGGTTATCACCGGCAGGATCATCTCCTCCAGAGAGATTCCTCCATGCTGGAAACTATTCTTATACTCTCTTTCATACTCGCTGTATTTGGTGGGATAGACGAAGTAATAATCCTCCTTGGCGATGATGTAGGTGGTGCACATGTTGTATCGGGGCAGTTTATATTCTTCGGGATTTTTTATCAAAAGGGCTTCTTTGGGATTGCAGTTAAGATTATCTCCATATTTATATCTCAAATTGGTGGAGGTATCTTTTTTGCCCAGAGCAATGGTTCCTCTGGTTCCCAAAACGCTTCCATGATCAGAGGTTATAACCACGGCACAGTCGCAAGTGGCAAGATACCTTAAAATTCTAAACAGAGAGGAATGCAAAAACCAGGGTTTGGTTAAAGACCTGTAAGCAGATTCATCCGGGGTCATCTCTTTTAAGATCTCTGACTGTGATCTTCCATGAGCTAAAATATCCAAAAAATTGAACACCACCGAAAGCAAAGGTGTATTTTTGTATGAGGAAACTCTCTTAGCTAAATACTCACCTTCGGCGGCATCCAACACCTTAACGTATTTGCTTTCGGATTTTAAAGAAAGTCCCAGTTTCTTAAGCTGACCGTCCAGAAGCTGATGCTCATATCGGTTGCGGCTTGAGTCGTCCTGTGTCCCAGCCTTCCAGAGATCGGGATATTTTTGAGCTAGCTCAGAAGGAAAAAGACCGGAGAAGATGGCATTACGAGAATAAGGAGTGGCTGTGGGGAGGATGGAATAATAATACTCTCTTTGTATGTTAAAATATTCATCCAAGACTGGTTCGATGGAGAGCCACTGGTCCAATCTCATACAATCCATGACTATGAAAAAGACCTGAATTTTTTGAGACAGAAGCGGAAACAGATATTTTTTGATCACATCCACCGAAAGCGTGGGAGGATCGACTCTGGATAGCCACCTCAGATAAAAAGCTTCAACATATTTGCCAAACTCAATGTTGCATTCCATCTTTTGACCAGCATGCATCTGTTTTAAATTTTGGTCCCCAAAATTATCTATCTCCAAATTCCATTCGGACAAAATGCGATGAATCTCGATCCAGTCTTGCCAACCCAAAGGCATATATAAAGAAGATCTGATTTTGCTGGAGGCTTGCGTATAATCCCGGGCCATTCTCTCTATCCTTATCTTTTTGCTTTCCAAAATCTTTTTAGCCGCCGAGAATATTTGGCTGGGATTAACCGGCTTGGTCAGATAGTCATCGATTTTTTTACCAATGGCTTGATCCATCAAATCTTCCTCTTCGGATTTGGTTACCATAATAACGGGCAGATGAGGTCTCTTCTCCTTAATCTCCTCCAAAGTGGTAAGACCATCTTTACCCGGCATCTGCTCATCCAACAAAACTAAATCGAAATTTTGTTTCCCCACCAAAGCCACCGCATCCTCGCCATTGGATGCTTCGGTCACCTTGTAACCTCTGCCTTCCAAAAAAATTATCTGCGATTTTAACTGATCGATCTCGTCATCCACCCAAAGAATATTTTTGATCTCTTCTTTCATCTTCATCGCCTTATCTTTCTATGATCTCTTTTTAGATATGTGTGTTAGCGCAAAGCCCTCGCCAAAGACGGGATCTACACTTCGTTTCGACAAGCTCTGCTACTCCGGGTTATTGGGGTAGCGACACTTGTGTCGCGCCTTCTGACCAAGACCCCCGCCATTGTGCGGGATCTTCGCTTCGCTACGACAAGGTCTGCTACTCCCATTTATTGGATAGGGATTACCATCAAAAAAGTGGTCTTTTGATTGGGGATGGATTCCTTCAAAAGTATCTTCCCCAGATGATATTCCTCCACTATTCTTTTTGCCAAGGAAAGCCCTAATCCCCATCCTCTCTTTTTGGTGGTATATCCTGGTTTAAAAATCTTTTTCTGTTCGCGGGAAGGGATTCCCCTTCCGTTGTCACAAACCTCTATGATTATGTTTTTCTTGTCTTGATCCAATTTAGTGGAGATTTCGATGACACCTTGCTTAGAGTCCACCGCCTCTAATGAGTTTTTCAAAAGGTTTTCTATGACCCAGCTCAATAGCTCTGCATTAACTTTAATCGGAAGCAAACTCTCCAAATTTTCTTTAATCACTACCCCTGAGCCTGCATGAGGGAGTCTTCGCTTGAAATATGCTACGGTTTCGGAGACAATTTTATTTAAGTCGGTCGACTTCAGCTCGGGTGTGGACCCTATCTGCCCGAAACGAGTGGCGATCTTTTCCAGTCTTTTAATATCAGCCTGCATTCCTTTTATCATCTCATCTAATTCAAATTTGTTCTCCTCCAAATTATCCGTTTCAGATTCATTTGGCCTTGCTCCTAAAGACTTAGACACAAAGGGAGCGGATTTATTGTGTCTGCCGGTGGCGGATCCCTGCCCGACGGATGGCAGGCGGGCGCCTTCGGCGGAAACGGATTTGTCCTGAAGGCTTGTCCCGAAGGATTCGCATTTTGTCCTTAAAAGCTCCAGCCAGCCTAAAAGGGAGGAAAGCGGAGTCCCCAGCTGATGAGCGGTCTCTTTTGCCATTCCCACCCAGATGGAGCGCTGTTCCGATCTTTTGATGTTTCTAAATGTGATAAATCCCACCAAAATGAACAAGAATAAAACCCCCACCTCCACCAAAGGCATCAGTTTCAGCTTGGTGATCAGCTTGGAGTCTCCATAATGGAGGTAGTTGATAATTTTCTTCTCTTCCCCAAAATAGATGGGAATGGGCTCTTTATGTTTGTCCATCCCTTCCACGATTTTCTTTAACTTTTGTTTGGACGCATACGTGGTGTCATCCCATGCCACCTTCACCTCTCTCCAAGCCTGAGGCTCCCCATTTGCGTCCGTCACCACTATGGGGAAGTCACTTTTCTGGATGATCTCCTCAAAGATCACATCTATTTCCGGTCCCCCCGGAGACTCAGAAGCCGCCATCTGCCACAGCCGGGCATAAGCGGTCAAAACCCTTTTGGAATCCTGCTTGATCTTTCCGATCACATTCTGGGTATAATAGATAAAAATGAAGGCGATCACGATTATGCCGAATACCAAAAATCCTTTGAAAAATAGAGGATATTCAGCATACCCCCCTAAATATTTCTCATTTCTCTTAGGCATGAATTAGAACCTCTGATTGATTCTCTGGAGTGTCAAGCTTCAGCTTGACCAGGCCCTTGTGTGTTGCCGACAGTCGATCCCAGGAAATCGGAAATTTTTAGTTCAGTTCACCTAAAGGTGAACACTCCAAAACTTGCCTGCTTAAGGCATGTGTTCCACGGCTGGCAGGCTTCACCTGCCGTTCATTTCCTGTCAGTGGAAGCAAAGAAACCAATTTCCTCTAATTTTAAAATGTTTATTCGTTTACCAGCATTCCACCTCCATGATTTTTTGCAGGTCGGCAATCAAGGGTGGAAGGTCTTCAATCACCGTCTTCCATAAAACATCGAGATCGATATCGAAATAAACATGAATGAGCCGATTTCTCATACCAATGATATTTGACCATGGGATTTGAGGTAAATCCTCACGGCATTTGTTTGTTACTTTAGCGGCTGCTTCCCCGAAGATTTCAATGGATTTTACAAGAGCGAGCACCAGTTTTCGATCAGAGTCGAGGGAGCTTCTGGTTTTGTTTTGAACAAACGACTCAGCTTCATTGGCGGCATCCAGCATATGGCGCAAACGTATAAGATCATCCTTCTGCATACTGGACCTCCGCAGAGCTAAGCACCTCCTCCCGAAAATAGAGGCTAAGATCTTGTGCTGTTCTTATGTCCACTTTACGTCCTAGGATTTCAGTTAGCTCAATTTCCATACCAGCCAATCGGATGAGACCAGGTATGTAGCCTGGGTGGAATTCAACAAGCAAATCAATATCACTATCCGACCCGAAATCGCCACGCAGAACAGAGCCAAAAAGCGACAATCTTCGGATATGATTTCTCTTACAGAATTCGGCAATCTTCTCTTTGGGGAGATCGAGGTTTAATTTAGCCATCATTCCACCTCTGCTCAAGGCAGGTATTCTTCACCCACCCTCCATTTACAGGTCTTCTCCCTGCTTAAGACGGGTGTTTTTCACCAGCCGTTCATTTTCCCTTCACAACTCTTTTGACAAGCAGTCCTTCGGACATACTTGACCTACAAAACCGGATAAACCTTCTTCTCAATCCTATAGACTTGGTCTTGTTGATTCTATATTCAAAAACTTAGCTAACATATATACGCAATCAAAGCCGAACCTTCAAAGCCTTCTAACGCGAGACAAGTCTCACTACTCCAAGTAAAAACCTTCTAACTTTCTAACCTGCTAACTATTTTATCTCCTCCAACCCACCCATGTAGGTTCTTAGTGCTTCCGGGACGATAATAGTTCCTTGTTTAGTTTGGTAATTTTCTAACAAAGCAATCATGGTTCGGGGTAAAGCTACGCCGGAACCGTTTAGGGTATGAACATATTGGAGCTTGCCTCCTTCTTTGGGACGAAATCTTATCCCCATTCTTCTAGCTTGAAAATCCTCAAAGTTTGAGCAGGAGGAGACCTCTAAATATTTTCCCACCCCAGCTGCCCAGGCCTCGATATCATAGCATTTTGCTGCGGCGAAGCTTAAATCACCAGTGCACAGAACTCTTACCCGATAGGGTAGCTTCAAAAGTTGGAACACCTCTTCTGCATCTTTAACTAAGCTTTCCAGCTCCTCATAAGAAGTTTCAGGTTTCACAAATTTCACTAATTCCACTTTATCAAATTGATGCACCCGGATCATCCCTCGGGTATCCTTGCCGTATGCTCCGGCTTCCCTTCTGAAACAAGCGGTGTAGGCGGTGTAATAAATGGGAAGCTCCTCGGCTTTAAGAACTTCGTCTCTATGCAAGTTGGTCACCGGAACCTCTGCCGTGGGAATCAAAAATAAGTCATCCTTTTCACAAAGATACATGTCCTCTTCCAATTTGGGTAACTGCCCGGTGCCGGTCATGCTCTGACGGTTAGCCATAAAGGGAGGCAAAATCTCTTTATACCCCTGCTTGTTTGAGTGCAAATCCAGCATAAAGTTTATCAAAGCCCTCTGAAGTTTAGCCCCTTTTCCGGTCAAAACTAAAAAACCTGTGCCGGTCACCTTAGCCGCTTTGGGCAAATCTAAAATTCCCAGAATTTGACCAAGCTCCCAATGAGGGCGGGGCTCAAAGTCAAATTTCGGCACCTCCCCCCAGGTTTTCACCACCACATTTAAATCCTCGTCAAAACCAATCGGAACTGAACTATGAGGGACATTGGGAACAGTTAAAAGAAGGCTGGCGATTTTTTCCTCCACCTCTTTTAGTTCTTTGTCCAAAGAATCTATCTGGTCGGAAACCTTTCTCATTCTTTCAATTTCCTCTTTGGCATCCTGCTTTGCTTTTTTCATCTGGGCAATTTTTTCGGTGACCACGTTCCTTTGATGTTTCAACTCGTTCGCCTCAGATAGAAGTGATCTTCTTTTTTCATCTAAGCTTAAGATTAACTCTACGTCAGTTTTTTCATTTTTATTTTTTACCGCTTCCTTGACTTTCTCTACATTCTCTCGGATAAATTTCAAATCCAGCATTTTTCATCTCCTCCGGATCCAGACTTCGGACTTCATTTTTTAGATAAATTGCCTTTTGACAAACAGTGCTATCCCTGCCAGAAATATCTTAGTATCAAAGTAAAAAGACATGTTTTCGATATAGCTCAGGTCATATGATAAGTATTCCCTTGCTCCATCCATATAGTCCTTTCCGCCAGAGGCGGATCTGTCTATGACAGAGAATTTCCCCTTAATTTTAGCTACACTGAAAAGACCGGGTTTGACATATAGTCTTTTCGGAAGGAGGGGAAGATTTGATGATAATTTTTCAAAGGTCTCTGGGCACAATGGTTCAGGTCCCACCAAGCTCATCTCTCCTTTTAATATGTTTAAAAACATGGGAATTTTCTCCAAGCCGGAGCTTCTCAGAAATCTTCCCCATATACCCTGAAGAAGATTAGAGGTCAAGCTGGACTTTTCCCATCCGGGTTCTTCCTTTGACACCCTAAACTTATAAATCCCAATGATTCTTTTTGCCTTCCCTAAGCATCCGCGTTTAACTAAAGGAGAACCCTTAAAATTCAATTTGCTCAAAAGCCCAAATAAAATCCAAATTGGCAGAAAAACAATCAGAACCGCCAAGGATATTAAAGCATCGAAAAGTCTTTTCAGCGCCCACTCCCAGGTTCTCATCTGGCTGGGGAATATCCTCAAAAACAAGTTCGTCGCAAGCGGAGCAGTCTGATATCCCCTGAACAGATCGGCAAGATGGGGCACGATTTTAAAGGAAACCTCCAAGTTGCTTACCCGGTCCATAAGTTCCTGCAAAGATCCTTTCCAATCCGGTTGCAAAGCAATCAAAATGTCTTGAATTCTATTCTCTCCGGCAATCTCATCTAAGTGTTCTATATTTCCTAAAATTTCTAAACCAGAAGGATTTTGTTGTGGACAGTCTTCATCCTCACCTACAAAGCCAACAACTTGGTAGCTAGATTCGGGACTGGAACTTATTTTTTCAAAAAGTTTTTTTGCATTTTCTTTGGTTCCTACAATTATGGCTTTTCGCAAAAATCTACCGCGGGCATTAAGTTTTCTGATGAAAAATATATACAATCCTCGCCCCATCCCCAAAAGACCCATAAGGTTTAGACCGTAAATCAAAAGCAAAATCCAGGATTTGAGGGCCAGATAGGAGGGATTTAAAGTCAGAATCAAAAAGATGATGACCCCCCCAAAAATGGCCTTGACTATTCCCTTCATTTTATCCTTGAATCTTTCGTCTCCCGGAACTTCATACACTCCTAAGATAGCAAAAAGATTGAGCCAATAGATGGTAATCCAGACAGTCGGGGCAACATATTCAGAAAGAGGTTCGGGTATTGGGTTGGGGAAAAGTCCTGATTCAAATTTCAACCAAAAGAAAAACAGAAAGGCCAAATTGATTAGCACCATATCCCCAAAAATCAAGAAGAGCTTTTCCTTAATATTGACAAAATTCCTCTGGAGGTGGACTCCAAAGATAGTCAAAATCAGCCAGACCAAGACTGCAATCAACATCTTCATGGGAGATTCAAAAAAGAGATAGACCAAAACTCCCATTCCGCCTAAAACAAAACAGAAAAGATAAATCCACAGAACTACTTTGGTGGTTTGGACTCCAAGATTGGCGATCCTTCGAGGTGAATTGTTGTAATCCCCCACGTAAACTTTTCTTCCTTCCCTCAGCCTGATCAAGGTTACAAAAGAGATATCGAATATGGGATAGCTTAAAATCAGAATGGGGACTAAAAGAGAGGAATAGGAGGTGTTTTCCCGGGCAAAGAGAATTCCCAGGCAGGCTAAGATGAACCCATTGAGCATGCTTCCCGCATCACCCAAGAATATCTTGGCTGGAGAGAAGTTATAGCGAAGAAAGCCTAAAAGTCCCCCCATCAGAGCTAAAGCTAAAAGTGCGCAGACTGTCTGGTGGTTGAAAAAGGCAAGAACCAAAAATGCTGAAGCAGAGATGAACGAAATTCCCGCACATAGTCCATCCATGGCATCCAGAAAATTAACCGCATTCATCAAACCCACCATCCACAGAAGCAGGATCAATACGTCCCAACCAGATCCGGTGAGGATTTTGGCATTATGACTTAAGACCAAAAACAATATGGCGGCGATAATTTGCCCCAATAACTTATAACTGGGAGATAGTCCTTTCTTATCATCCATCAGCCCAAATGCCACCACTACTGATCCACCAGCTATTATCCCCACCATATCTGCGTTGAAAGATAAATGAAGAAGATTTAAACCCAGGAATAAGGCAAACAGAAAACCGACAAAAACCGCCAGCCCTCCCAAAAGGGGGGTGGGTTTGGCATGAATTTTCAAAGCAGAAGGATAGTCCAAAAAATCAAATTTTTTAGCCAATTTGATCAAAAGTGGAGTTATGGTCAAGGTCGCGATTAAGGAGAGAAGGAAAACGATTAAATATTGCATATTTTCTTCGACTCACTGCATATAAATTATCTTCTCTTTACAGATGACTTAAGGTTGAATAGCTCCTCGTATAACTTTTCTGTCTTCCTCACCATTTCTTTTACACAGAACTCGGGGTAAACCATCTTTTTTCCTGCTTCTCCCATTATTTTCGCCAAAGATGGGTTTTCAATTAGTTGAAGAGTTCTCTGAGCTAATGCACGGAAATCTTTTGGAGGCACCAAAAAACCATTTTGTCCGTGCTTAACTGCTTCAGGCACACCATCCACACAGGTAGCTACTATAGGTATACCCATTGCCATGGCTTGGGGAAGTACTCGTGGCAATCCTTCCCAGAGTGAAGTTAATACAAAAACATCTATTATAGAGAGTAATTCTGGAATATCGCTTCTAAAGCCGGTCAGTATTACTTTTTCTGCTATCTTATACTCAGCAATCATAGTCTCAATCTCTTGTTTCAGTGGACCGTCCCCCACCAACAGAAAGCTTACTCTACTATTATTTTTCAAAATCTCATTTGCCATTCCAATAAAATCACCTGGGGATTTTTGAGCAAATAGCCGGGTTACAGAACCGACAACTTTATCTTTAGGATCGATATTCAATTTTCTTTTTTCTTTATTCACATCGATATCCAGGCGGTTGAACTTCTCTAGATCAATTCCACTTCGAATGATACAATATTTGCTTCGCTTTCCTATCTTATCTTTTAATGCTTTGTCCACATTTTGCTCAGAGACTGCAATGATTTTATCAGTGAATTTTTCTGCGGCTCTTTCCGATGTTACATAGAATTTTCTTCTTAAATTGCCCATATAATCATGATGTGCCCAACCATGAGCAGTATGAACTATCACCGGGACACCAGCTAATCGAGCAGCAAGTCTTCCCAGAATCCCTGCCTTAGAACTGTTGGTATGAACAATATCAAATCTCTCCCTCTTAATACATGTCACCATTCTAAATAAAGCCAGAAAGTCTCTAAGTGGATTGATTTCTCTGGTCAATTGGGGAAGTAAGATTAATTTTATATTTTTCTTTCTCACCGCGTCAGCATAATCTGACTCTCTGGCAGTCTGTGCACCTGAAAGAATCTTCACACTAAACCTCTTCTTGTCTAAAAGATCGCATAGATAAATCATGTGTTCCTGTGCCCCCCCTATGATGAGACGAGTGATAATTTGTAAAACCTTTATTTTTTTATCGATCACTTTTGACATAAGATATACTTCTCATGATTTTTGGAGTTTCGGGTTGCATTTGTATACTTTATCAAGTTTCATTTATAGCGAAGCGCCAATTTGATTACACTACAATAGATGTTAATGACCTTTTTGATTTCTTCTCTCTCCTTGACACAGAACAGCCACCTCAAGAGGCTAAATCCCCATCTTAGTGAATGACCCTCAAGGATTATCAACTTTAAAAGGTAAAGTTGTATTCTATTGTAATGTTTTCTAAAAAAATATAGCATCGATTTATATCGTTCAATCAAGAAGGGGTTAACTATCCAATACCCTTTTTTAAAATCCTGTTTTGTAGTTTGACCTAATAAGTGAACAATACGAGCTTCAGGGCAATAAAAGACTCTGCTCCCGTTTTTTTTCAATCGATAACAGTAGTCTGATTCTTCCACATACATAAAATAGTTCTCATCAAAAAGGCCGATCTTATCGATTACCGATCTTCTGAGCATAAATACTGCGCCGGTTACCACATCCACTTCCGTAGTTTTGTCATAGTCAATAAAACTTGCCCACTGAGTTTTGAAGGTTTTCAAAAAAAGAAAAAGAATTTTATGGGAGAAGGATTCTTCGCCTCTGTATATTTTTTTGAAAATGGGATTAGCATGAAAAAACTCTCGAGAAAGCTTAGGAAAGGTTTGGGTGGATCTTTGGGGAGTGCCATCCGCTGACAGCAACTTGGGGCCACATATATCTACGTGAAGATTTTGATCCATGAATTGAACCATCAAGTCCAGGGAGTTATCGATTACTAAAGTGTCGTTATTCAGCAACAATATATATTTCCCCCGGCTTCTTTCAATACCTCTGTTGACCGCATAGGAGAAACCTTTGTTTTTCGGATTGGATATTAGGAAAACTTTGGGGAATTCTTTTTTCACTATTTCTTGGCTTTCGTCTTCCGAGGCATCATCCACCACAATAATCTCATATTCGCAAGCAGGGGGATGGACATATATGGAATTTAAACAACCCCTAAGGAGGCTTTTGCCATTATAAGTTGGAATTATTATGGACAAGAGCATAGATTTAGTCCACCTTAAAATTCTATGGCCCAAAAAATCTTTTCAAAATTACAGCAAAAAGATTTCTAGTAAAAAGAGCGTCGTGCGAGATGATTAATAAGATGCGAAATAGCTATACCAACAAATTCTCCTTATGAAAATAAAAGTTATTTTAGCTAGAGACATTATTTTTGCCTAAGAACTTCTTCAAGCCTTGTCACGGCTTTATCCCATGTAAATTCTTGAATTTTCTCGTAGCCCGCCTTGGCGAGCCTCACTCGTAAATTGTCGTCATCGAGCAAACGGAGGACATTCTGCGCCAGTCCCTTGGGATCTTCTGGTGGAGACAAGAGAGCATTGACCCCATGTTCCGCATATTCGCGTATCCCCCCACAGTCCGTTGAAACCACCGCGCATCCACAAGCCATGGCCTCTGCTGGCGGAAACGCAAAACCTTCAGCAAGGCTACAGCAAACATGAATCTTGGATTGATTATATATCCGGACCAAGTCTTCTTCCGGCACATTCTTCCTAAATACCATCCAAGACGGAATAGCTTTACGAGGACGAGCCGGACCAAAAAGAGTTACTTCCAAGGTTGGATATTGAGCCTTGCAGATTTCTAAAGCACTAATTCCATCTTCCGGTGCTTTATAGCTTCCACGCGAATACATCATGCTTATTCTATTTGCTCGTAAATTCACATCTTCTATGAGATTAAATCTTCTATGATTAATTCCAAGAGGAATAGCTATTAAGTCATTTCTCTGCATGGTAGCCTGCAGGATCTTTTCGTAAAGCCAATGGGAAATAGTTATTTTCTTGAATGGCGCTCGCCATGTGGCTTCTATCCTATCCTTAGGTCCTAACCATGGATAGAAATCCATAACCAGGTAGAACTTCCTGCCTTTGAAAGATGAATATTGGACTACATATTCAGCCGTTTGCCAGCCCGCCGCCACTATAACATCGCCTTCCGGGATGAATTTTTCCTCTAAATCTTTAACTATTATTATATCAACTTTTGGTGAAATATCAAACCAGCTTACCCTTGGAATTTCAAATAGAAGGTTAGTTGCTAATATCAGTGGTGTTGCAATTTTCTTTTTTAAACTCGCTTGTTCAGGAGAGGTAAGCAAAGAATGGACTATACGGATTTTGTGTCCTCTTTCGGAGAGACGGTTAGCATACTCATAAACAACTTTAAAACCGCCAGAAGGTTTTCTAGCCCAGCCAGGCAAAACAAATGTTATCTGCATATATAAAACCCATGAATATTTGTTGTTTTTCACTTACTGTTTTGAAACAGGTTTAAATACAACACATAGTCCCAAAAATAGCGCTAATAGTCCTCCCCCAACCCCATAGAACCATTCCCCCGCGTAAAAAGAAGATATTATTACATAAAACAGAAAACCTAGGAGAGCTGTTGAAATTCTCAAGTCTCTTATTTCTACTGAATTATTGTGTTTCGCAAAAAGTAAACTAAGTGAAGATAATAAAAGATAAAGAAAAGAACTCAATCCAACAATGCCTGTCTGAGATAAATAATACAGGATAGTATTGTGTGGATCTAGACCTTTGATGACCTGAGAAAGTACATTTAGTTTCAATCCTGGCATAATAGCAGAAATTCTGTAAAACTGTCCTAAGCCTACGCCTAGAATAGGATTACGAAGAAAGCACTTTAAAGATAGATCCCATAAAAAATATCTGAGTTGCGTGGTATCTATGAAATAGCCGGGTAAAATGAGCATCTTATGACCATGACCTAGACTTTCAATGAAGGAAGAATAAGAAAATATGAATACGATGATTGCTGCGAAGACAAAAAGAGATAACCAAACAATGTTCCTAATTATGAACTTCGACCTTATCTTATTAGCCTTCCATAGAGCTGTCAGGGTAATAAAAATATAGCAAGGAACAAGACTGATATATGCTCCACGAGTTTGGGTAACCATTAGGCCACATAATAGAATTAAGATAGCTATTCCCATAAGGATTCTTCCCTTAATGTGTTTCTGGTAAATGAAAAAGGAGTAGCAGATTGCCAAAGAAACCAAGGTAAATACGCCGATTGATGCTCCCGCTAGTCCCATAGATCGTATCTTGCCTTCGGCTAGAACAAAGAGAATAATATCATATATCGAATGCATCAAGGTAATTATCAAGAAGAAAACTAACAGTTTCTCAATGTCACTGTGCACAATGCTACTTGCTATAATATAGAAGATAATAAGTGTCTGTATATGCCATAGATAAGTTTTGATGCCTACCCATAAGTCGATAGAATTTATCAAGGACAAACCCAGTACCAGCATGA
>JALHUP010000115.1 GCA_022866585.1 Candidatus Zixiibacteriota bacterium
AATCCGTTGACCTTTTTACTCTATGCGCATCCTAATTCAGGTGCTGGTCCTCCTATAAAAAGATAGTTTATCAAATAGACCGCATCGGCAGAGTTTACCACACAATCCCCGTTAATATCTCCGGCTGAAAGAGGCTGTGGGGCTGGTCCGCCTATGAAAAGATAATTTATCAAAAAGACCACATCACCTGCGTTGATTTGACCATCGCCATTTGCGTCTCCGTAATTTTCCAGATCGAAGCTCCAAATCTCATTTGACCATCGGGTTTTTCCCCACCTATCCTGAGCCCTCACTTTCCACCAATAAACCATACTATCCTTCTCTAAAGAGACGTAGCTGTGGCTCAGAGTGAGGTTGTCGATGACCAAAGTTGATTCCGGGATGAATTGATCTGAAGAGCTTACATATAAAGTATAAGTAACCCGATCAGAAGGATTCGGGTCCGAAGCATCTTCCCAATCCAAAAATACCGGTGTTATCACCGTATCCTTATCCTCTGGTAAAAGTAATGAGAAAGGGTTGGGAGGCTGGTTTGGCCCAGGCTCACCCCAGAAAAACGCTCCAAAAATTCGGGGAGAATTATAAGGATGGCTTTGGTATTTGGAATAGAGCATAAGAGATTGTCCCGTAGGTCCAAAGGAAATGGAGGTGGATGAATAGATGTCAATATCCGAAATAAAAATTCCGTTCGGATCCAGCACTTCCCCATCCGGGGTGACCCGGCTTAAGCGAAGTTCACCGGACTCGATTTTTGATTTCCTCCAAGCCACCACATAATTTCTACCATCGAAGCTGGCCGAAGGGAGCTCTTCTGGATCTTCCGTGGTTGCAATAGCTATACCATAAGGATCTAACACGGTCCCTTCAGAGCTAACCCGGGCCCCAGCAATATCTATATTGGGCCAGTGGGTGCCATAATCTTCCCAGACCACCAAGAAGTTGGTCCCATCTGAAGCCACCTGCGGATTGGTTTGTATTCCACTGGCAACTCCTATTCCGATGGCTTCGCTCACCGTTCCATTGGTATCTACCAAATCTCCATATATATCGTAAGAATTCTCGTATAACCAGACTGCCAAATACTTCCCCCCTCCGAAGGCAAGGGTGGGACGACTGTCTTTATCACTGTGAGACACGGCGAATGGTTGAGGATCGACGAGATTGCCCTCTGGAGTGAGTCTTACCCCTTCTATTTTATAATGCTCACCCGTGGAATCTAAAGATTGTTTCCATATCACCAAATAGTTTTCTCCATCCCAGGCTATAGCCGGTTCTCTCTGATCAGTGGCAGAGTCAACCCATATAGGCAAACCGAAAACATTTAACACCTCGCCCCCTGAATCGATCCGCGTTCCATAGATGTCGAAATTGAAGTTACGGAAATCCTCCCAGACGGCAAGAAAGGTCTTCCCGCTCCAGGTTATAGATGGATGCTTTTGATCTTCTGAAGTCAGACAAATAGGGATGGTTAAAGAATCCAAGAGATTACCCAAATAATCTATTCTTCTTCCATACAGATTATGGTTTTCTTCCCAAATGGCTAAATAAGAAGAGCCACTCCATGACGATCTTCCAAAAACCTGGGCGTCACAAACCGTTGAAACGACCAAAGAATTTGAGTCCAACCAGGTTCCCGAAGTATCAATAAATGCACCGGAGATGTCCCAGCTCCCACCATATTCCCCTGCATCCCAAACAGCCAAAAAGTTTTCTTTTCCCCAAGCGAGGTTAGGATCCCGTTCTTGATATGAAAAAGCGGTGATTTTTTTGCCATCCGGGTCCAAAACCACCCCGGATGAAGTTATTCTCGAGCCATATATATCATATCCGGTGCTATCAAAATTCCTCTCATCCTCCCACAGCACCAGAAAATTACCGTTACCGTAAGAAACCTTCGATTTGCTTTGATTCCCGGTTGCCATGCACACAGAAAACCCGTTGGTATCAAGCACTTCTCCATTGGCATTGATGCGAGCGGCATAAATGTCGCCAACTGTGGTATCGCATCGGGAGCTGTTGAAGCTGACTAAGAAATTGTTGCCGTCTGAGGCGCAGGAAGGAGAGGTCTGTCCTTTTGGATCAGTGGAGATGTCAAGACCTAAAGTATCCAAAAGCGCCCCTTCAGGTGTTATCCGCGCACCGCGGATATAAGAAGGAAGTGATCACCCTTGATCAAGTTCCCAGACCACCAAAAAGATAGAACCGTTATAAGCGATGGCTGGACAAAGCTCATATCTATAACTTGCGGATATCAAAATTCCTTGAGGATCCAAAACCTCTCCTAAAGGTGTGACCCTGGTGCCATATATGTCAGATGTCCCCGACCTGTCATCTGACCAGACTACAAAGAAATTAGTGCCATCCGAAACCACCGCCGGATATGGAACCCCTTCCGAACCCCCTGCGATAAAGAACCCATTAGGATCCAATACATTCCCATCTGGATTCACTCGAGCCCCGTAAATAGCCCAGTTTCCGTTTCTCCAGTCTTGCCACACCACCAGATAATTCTGACCACCCCAGGCCACATTGACACAGGATTGTTCACCTTCGGAGGAACAGATGGGTATTCCTATGGGATCAAGTATCTCCCCCTGTGGGGAAACTCTCGCCCCAAAAATATCTCTTTGGGTATTAATCCTCTCGTCTTCCCATACCACCAAGAAGTTAGTCCCATCAAAGGCAACCGAAGGTGTAGTCTGAATTCCCGGGGCACTGCCCAAAAAACAATCAGAGGAAAGCCAAAACTCGGGCCAAAAGGAAAATGCTTCTCCATATAAACAAAAGACAAGACCTAAAGACAGAATTACGAATTTTATAACTCTTAGACAATTATGCATCTTATTTCCCCTTGTTGTTGAGTGAATCCCAACAGCCACAGATATTTAAAAAGCGTGCAATCATGCGAAGCACACCACCCAATATGGGTGATCGACTGCGTGATCTACACTACTTATAATATAATGCCGGATTCGTTTTGGTCAACAGTATTTCTTTTGGAATGACAACTTAATATCTTGAGCACACAAAAGCAAATGGGCTTAAGTATTTTATTACTAACGCATTAAAGGGATATAACCCGAAGTAGATCTAATGGAACGGAAATCTGTCTAAACTTTTTACCATAATGTTAGAAAATACGTATTCCAATTTGTGGCAAAGGAATCTTACTAAAAAGGGGAGATGAAAATTCGTATGAATGTGCGTCCCGCACTTTGCGGGACGAGCTTCGCATCTGTCGAAGTTTATTGTTGCTTTTTGAGAAGAAAGAATGTAATTTAGAAAAAGCGTAGATAGGTTTGCGAAAGTGGCGGAATTGGCAGACGCGCTGGACTTAGGATCCAGTGGATTTTCCGTGAGGGTTCGAATCCCTCCTTTCGCACCAAGAAAAAAAATAGGTGTTGCTTTTTGCTTAAAGAAGGAGATATTTCTCCTCCTGGTATGAACCATGTGGTTCATACCCCTGGGTCATAAAACCAGGCAGGAACATAGAAAAGCAAGGATACTTTAGAAAGGATTAAAAGTTGACTGAACAAAACGATACAGAAAAAGATTTAAAAATAAGTGTGACTGAAGAGAAAGCCTGGAGAAGGATTTTGGAGATCGAGCTATCCCAAGAAAAGGTGGATGAGGAATTTGATGCCGTATACGACAAATATAAAACTTATTCCAAGATTCCCGGCTTTCGCAAGGGAAAAGCACCTATGAACTTAATTAAACTGCGCTTTAAGGATGCAGTAGATAAGGAAGTTTTGGAATCCTTGGTCCCCAAAGTTTATGAAGATGCGGTAAAGGAAGCCAATCTATCCCCCATCAGCCTGCCCGTGGTCAAAGATATAGAGTTCCAACAGGGGATGCCACTTAAGTTCAAAGCAGAGATCGATGTGAAGCCAGAGATAGAGGTGAGGGATTATAAGGGGATTGAGTTGGTCAAAAGAATAAGAGAGATAACTGAGGAGGATGTCAATAGGTCTTTGAATTATCTGCAGGAAGATTTTGCGGAATTGCATCCGGTGGAAAGGGAAGCAAAATTTTACGATCATTTGATCGTGGATATGGTGAAAAATCAGGAAGGGAAAGA
>JALHUP010000116.1 GCA_022866585.1 Candidatus Zixiibacteriota bacterium
CTCCGGTGGCTCTTTGTCGATCAACTCATAAACATACAAAAGATGTGACCTGAAAATGCGATCAAATTCATCTGTGTCCGGTCCCTGATGTTCGTCTCCATACCACCAACACCAGTCGCTCCCTTCGGCAATGTAAATCTCTTTCCAAGCTTTTTCTAATATCTCTTTAGCCTCAGGGTGGTTCTTGGCTTCTTTTTCATACTCAACCAAGGTATCTCTGGTCATCTTCAAAAGATCCCAAGCTAAATTATCCTCGGGATGTCCGATCCAGACCCTGAAGTTATGGTTTATCCAAGAGCCGGCAAAAAGATGAGGAAGCCTTTCAAATTCTTTTGATTTCTCCAAAAAATCACTTACTGTGGTGGTTCTCAAAAGCTTATCTTCTGATAATTTCGTGTAAAGGGCGGAGAGAAAATCATGCCCATCATTTTTGTAATATTCCCAACAATTCTCGCCATCTAAAATGATGCTGACCAGAAAGCGAGGCAGATTCTTTTGTAGATTCGCTCCGCTCACTACAAGTGGAAGGCTCTCCCTTATTCTATGCAGTCTGCCTATGAAGTCGCTGGCGGCCTCCTCGGCATCCCAGCTAGAATAAACAAAACCGATGAGATCGGAAAGAGTATGGTCTCTGAAGATGATGGAAAGCGCGCTCTTCTCGACCGATCCTATGGATCCTGCGGATAGTTTATAGGGTTTGTAGAGAGCACCGTTTTCGTGCGTAACGGATTTTTTCCCTGGTATTTTTTCCAACATGGTGCTGAAATACAAAATCTCTTCATCTGTGGCAATCCATTTTACCCCAAATTTCGCCACATTAGGAAGGATCTCTTCACTTACGCTTCCTTCAGGGGGCCACATCCCTTTCGGTTTTCTACCAAAAATTTTTTCGTATAATTTTATGCCTAAATCTATCTGCGCCTCAAGATCTTCTGGGTGGGAGAATCTCTCCTTTGGCAACTGGATATTGGGCAGGGCAAGCTTGGCAGTCTCGGTGTCGCAGATCAATGGTGAGATGGGATGAAAATAAGGAGAAAAGGTCACCTCGATCTGCCCTTGGTCTTGCAGTTGTTTGTATTTAGGAAGGATCATTCCCAAAATTTCTCTCTCTTTCGAAATTAAACGCCTTTTGTCCTCTTCGGTGAAGTTTTTTCCTTTTTTTAACAGGTAAGAAATCAATGGGTCATTTTTGAAAATAGGGTCAACCCAAGTTAGATTGGACCATACCTGCAAGTCCAAGAAATCCTGGACCTCAAAATCGTTTACTGCTGATTCTGAATTGTCAGCATCCTCTCCCCTTCCTGTAGATTTTTCTTCGTTCAACTTCTCCAGAAGTTGGTGAAATCTTGGGTGAGGATAGATCATAGTCTTTTGATTACAATTGAAAAAGCTCGAAAGTATCTTCTCTTTCTCCGCCTCGGCCAGATCTTTCGCTGGTTTTTCAGTCAAGAGAAGATGCTCATCATACACTTGATTGGAATCGTAATCTTGAATTTGCTCGACTAAGGAGGGGACCAAATTAAAAGTCTGGCGAATGGACGGATAATCATCCAATATGGCTACCATGTCGAAATAATCTTTAAGCCCATGCAGCCTCACCCAGGGCATCTGGTACAGATTGGTCTTTACATCCTTGTAATAAGGTTGATGCATATGCCATAAGAAAGCCACCCAGAGGGCGGGAGATTCTGATTTCGCTTTTGCTTGGGGATCAGGGAAGGATAAAGTCATCCTCTATCCTACGGATTTCACTTCGTTCAATTTCATGCCTACCCGCCTATGGTATGAACTATGCGGTTCATACCTACGGTAGGATTTTCAACCTTGCCCACCTCCATTAAGAGGCTGTCTCAAAACCCTCTTTTTGTCGTTTCGAACGACCGCAGGGAGCATGGCAATCTCTTTATTTATGCAGTAGTTGTGAGATTGCTTCGTCGTC
>JALHUP010000117.1 GCA_022866585.1 Candidatus Zixiibacteriota bacterium
CGGATTTAAGACGGAACCAGGGATAAGCATATGGGCTTATCTTTTTTCTGATACCATAGGAATGGATCCCGAAAAAGATAAACCCGACTTTGTCACCCAAAGCGATGTGGAGGGAAAATATCTTTTTAAGAACTTGGGTGTTGGAAAATATAGACTTTTTGCAGTAGAGGATTTGAATCGAGACTTACTTTGGAATCCGGATAAGGAAGCCATCGGCGTGAGCACCCAGGACGTTGAATTGACTCCAGCTAATAGTTCCAAGGAACACGTTGATTTTCTTCTGGCGCTAAAAGACACCACTAAACCAAGCCTTCTTAATTGCCAGAGTTTAAATAAAAATCAAGTGAAACTTGATTTTGATGAAAACCTGAGGGCAGAGTCTGTCTTGAATCCAGACAACTTCAAAATCGAATCTATTTCCACAGTCAAATCTTTGAAAGTAGATGAGGTTTATTTTCAAGGGGACAATACCCAAAACATTTTCATTATAACTTTCGAAATGAATCCTGAAGAAAAATGTGAGTTAAAAGTCTTTAATCTGGAGGATGAATCTGGCAATTTTGTGGACACCAGCGCCAACACCTGTCTTTTTGTGGGATCCGCAATATTCGATACCACCGGACCAAAAGTTATTTCGACCTCACCTAAATACGGCGAGACTGGCGTGCCGCAAGATGCAGAAATTAAGCTAATTTTTGATGAACCGCCGAGTCATCCATCTGTAGAATCCTTTTTTTCTCTTTCGGATTCGATTGGTGTTTTAATATCAGGAAAAAGCGGATGGGAAAATCCAAATACTTTTATTTTCTCTCCCGACACTCTTCTCTTGGGGAAGATGAAATATCAAACCAAACCCAAGAGCCAAAAGATCTTAGACCTTTTTGGAAACCCTATGACCGATTCGGTTTGGTTTTTGACTTTTACTACTTTAAATCCAGATACTTTGGGGTCAATTTCAGGTAAGGTTGAAGCTTTAGGAAAAAGCATCTCAGCAGACATCGTGCTAACGCTTTCTCTGATTGATAAGGGAGGGAAAAGATATCAAAAAACCCTACCTCAACCCGGCTCTTTTTTATTTGAAAATGTGCTTCCCGGCAAATATATGGTTGATGCCTATGTCGATTTGAACAAAGATAGAAATTTGACCATCGGTAATCCAAGACCTTTTGTTCTGTGCGAACCTTTTACCTTCTTCCCGGATACAGTTACTGTGCGCTCTCGCTGGGAGACAGAAGGGGTAGAGTTAAAATTTAGATGAAAGCTTCCATAATCTAACCCACACTATCTATTTATCAAACGTAATTAGTTCTGGGACTACGTGTTACCCTAACCCCTCCCTCGGAGGAAGCAGGAAAGGGCAAGGAGAAACCAAGTAGAATGTAAAAAAATTCTTATGTTTGTATGAGTTATGCCTGTAAGGGGAAAAGATGAAAAAAGGATCACTTCTGACTTGACAAAGTTAAAAAATATATTAACTTTAAAATGGACTTAGGTAGATTGAATGTAATCGGACCTGAGTTAAATTGAATAGGTAAACGGTTGCAGCTTTTGGAAAAATGGGTGCATAAGAGAGTAAAGCTGTTTTGTCAGATTAAACGATTATTTTACGGCTTGCGTTTCTTGGTCATGCCAGAAAAGATTCGAGGCTTAAAGATAACTTAAAGTTACAGAAGGAAATCTGATGTGACCAAAAAAATCTTATGGTGATATGGGGTGGTGGCATATTTTTTGCGCTTAAACGAAAACGAAATAAAACAAAGAGTTAGTTCCAAGAGAAGAGATTTATGTTCCTCATCCTCCGGATCCAGAATTCGGACAAGGAGGTGAAAAGGTGAATTCTTGAAACCCAAAGGAAGAGAGCGTTTATCTTGGTTTGAATTGATCGATTTTTGAGCATACAAATGCGCAAAGGCTTAGATTGAAAAAAATCAAAAAACCCTAAGATAAGGAGGTATAAAATGAGAAGGAATTTTCTGACAATGGCGGGGATGATGATCTGTCTTTTGGTCATCTTTAATTTTTCCTGGTCTGCCTGCCCTGAGGCCCCCAATGACCTGGGCAACTGCGATACCTTGCACGTTGTTCCCTTTCCAACGACGGATACCTGCATCATTTACGCTTATCATTTTACAGATGAACCAGAGTCGGACTATACTGACACGATTTGTATCAATAATCCAGGCTCGCACTTTCCCTGCTTTTTGTATGTAAATCTTTTGGTGACCCACGATTCGAATAGTTTCTACTGGGAAGGGTGTAATGAAGGGGCAGGTTGTTGGACGAGAGACTCGATCGCCGCTATGATAGTTCCTCTCGGCTGGACTCGCACCAACAAAGCCAAATATTGCAGTTTAACTACTTACTGGAATGAGAATACTGTTGATGCCGATGCAAATCCTCCAGGTCTGTATCCCAGAAGAATATGGCGTAACTTCCGGCCGTTAGGTAGTGACAGTATTAACCTGATGGATAAGCTTAAATGGTCAGTCATGGTCGTTGATCTGTCCAGTGACAGTGTTGTGGCTGATGGTACTCCACCGCACGCATTTATGAGTCTTCTCGCTCAAACAAAAAAGAA
>JALHUP010000118.1 GCA_022866585.1 Candidatus Zixiibacteriota bacterium
CACATAAACCGAAATGTGAACAAATAGGCTTAGTCCTCAGCTCTGATTCTTTCATTATCTGGAGGACTTGGGCTTCGGCATAGTTTGTTTTTTTCTTGGTGATCTGGGCTTTGACCACATCGCCAGGGACTCCTCCCTTGATCAACACCACCAGCCCATCCACCTTAGCCACGCTTTTCCCCCCATAGGCTAAATCCGAAATCTCCAGCTCAACTATGTCCTTCTTCTTAATGTCTATAGCCAATTCAATCCCTTCTCGAAAAATATTCTTGACAAAATAACATTTATCAGGATATAATAAGTCATAAGATTTGTCAATATTATACTTTATGGATCAAACAATTTCTGGAAGAACAGTAGATGGAAATTCAAATCGATCCTCACACTTTAGAACGATCACAAGAGCGAGGCACTAACAAGACAGAGATCATCGAGGTGATTAATACTGGTTTCCCTATCCCAGCTAAATACGGACGTGTTGGGAAAGCTAAGATCTATGATTTTAAACAGGTCAGGCACAATAAATATTATGAACAAAAAAGAGTAGAAGTATTTTACACTATTGAAAAAGATGCAATTATTACCGTAACAGTTTATGTGTTTTATGGAAAGTGGGAGGGAATAAAATGAACATACATTATAACGACAGAACCGATCTTCTCTATATTCGCTTAGACGACAGAAAACAAGAAGTTCGAAATCTACGAGTTTCCGAAGATATTGTTGTGGACGTTGGTGAGAACGACAAAATTGTTGGCATTGAGATTTTGGATGCGTCAAAGCACGTTGATTTAGAAAGGCTGTTTCCGATTAATTACAAAGTTTCAAAAAGCACATAGGTTTAATGTAAAGACGTTTTTCTCCCCCCGAATGATAACATCCGGAATAGTGTCAGGAGCACGGGGCTTTTGACCTATTGCTACTAACACTTTTATCCCTTCAAAATGTCTTCTGCTGTAATAAAAGAGACTTTCCCCTTTTTTTCCTTTTTTTCAAAAGATTCTATCGTTTCTATATCCAGCATATTTTCATACAGCTCAAATAATGATCTTTTTATCAGTGTTGATCTGTCAGCATGAAAATATTGAGATAAATCCTTTAGAATTTTCTCTTCCTCTTTATTGAGTCTAACGGATATTACTCCCACAGTTGATAAACCTCCTCTCTTTTGGCTAAGGATATGACATAATAATCTTCATTTTCAATATAGAAAATAGCTCCATATTTTCTTCTCCTTAAACGGTAATAAACTCGTTGACCCGAAGATTTCAACTTCTTGACGTCAAAGAGTCCCAGATCATTGGTATTATCTAAGGCAATGAAAGCGTTATTGAATCTCCTAAAGACGTCTTTGGGAGTAATTCCCTTTTTTACGGATTTTTTGACTTCCTTCTCGTAGAAAATCATGTTATAAGTTTACATTGTAATACAATTTTTGTCAAGTGGTTTTTCTCGTTTTTGAGCTATAATGAACGTCCGCACGTGACAAATAAATAGTGCCGGGAGCACAGTGCTCCTGATTTACGACTTCCTCAACACATAAATTACCCAGGGTGCAATCCTTGTTTCGTTAACCCATTCAAACGGTTCATCCTCTCTGGCTTTTGGTTTATAAGTTTCAATTAATTTCAAACCAGCCTTCTTATAAGTTTCCCGATAATCCTTGTCAGGCCAGATAATATCCTCCACCGGCCTTTTATCATCTATAGCCGTTACGATTATTTTTACTCTATCTCCACATTTTGCACGTTTGTTTTCGGGAAAGTCTTTGGTAGAAAATGATGCCCATTCATTTACATATATTTCCGGGGACGAAACCAGGCTCACGATACAGCCTTCACTCTTTAGTAAACCACCCAGCTTCTTGAATAGCTCAACCTTGCTTTTCTCTGTAGGTATGTTATCAAAAGTAAATGCAGATAGTATTAGATCGTAGGCACCCTTCTCAAATTGACTGAAGTCACCGTCTTTGATAAGACGATAGTCTCCATCCGGATCGATTTGTCTTGCTTTCTTAATCATATCCTCCGCGATATCGACTCCGATGGTATCAAATAGCATCTTTTGCAGAAATCTTGTGGAGCGTCCCGTCCCGCAGCCAAAGTCGATCGCTTTTTTCCCTTTGACATGTTTGAAGGTGATTTCAGGTAAATCTCGATACGCCAGATAATACGTACCTGGAAACTCTAATTTCGCATACGCTTCTGCACGCCGAGCATCTTCATATAAATTCTCGAATTCCATAATTTTCTCATTATTACCTCTCCTCCTCCCCACATTTGTGGAGAGGGGGACAGGGGGTGAGGTCGAAGATTGATTTTGGTTGGAATTGTAGCGTCCGATCTCGTATCGGACGATTATCTTCAATATCTATTTTCTACTTCTGAAAGAACTGCTTTGGTCTGTTTCTTGGTCAAATTAAACATCTTCATGGTCTCTTCGATCTGTGTCTCGATAATCTTTCGATAATTCAAATATTCTCTGACTGCCTTAATGCAATTCTTGTCATCCGCAGGAACAATGACATTATCTCTAATTCCCTTTTCTATTGCCAACTCCACAAAATTCGCTTTTGGCGTAGTTCCGCAATCAACTGTCTCCCCATCTATTCGCAAACTTGCCTTTCCGAAAAACTCCTCCACAGTCAATTTACCTTTGGGTTCTATTTTGGGTAACGCGATGCTTATGGTCTCCCAAGATGGGTTCGTGAAGTCACCAGGGAATTCCTTTTTCTGCTGAGAGAGAAAGACCTCTGACACTATGTGATCAGCATAAGTGGCAGGATTAAATTCCTCCTTTTTGTTTTTATTTCTTTTTCCAAAGGTTTTTGCCTTTTCTAATCTAATCCTAACCAACTCACAAACCGCATCGTAAACTTCTTGCCTTTCTTGTTGGGTCAAGCCCAAAATGTCAAAGAAAAGATTGTCTAACTTTTGTCTGTCTGACTGCTTAACCTCGTCATAAACCATTAAAATAGGGCGACGAGCAATGGCATTAAAGGCGACTTTGATTTTTTGATTCAACTTTGCGTTTATTTCCTTTGGATGTATTACAAATAGTTTTTCTATGTCAATTCCTTCGGTTTTAATTGGACCGCTTCCACCTCCATACTGACGTCCCATAAGTTCTTTGGTCAACATAGAAACTGTAGACACTAACTGTGCTAAAAGGATCAACGTATGTCGTTTATTTTTTGGCAAGATTCCAAAAAAGTTATGATCGAGTTGGCAGCCGAATTTATTATAAAAGACGACATGCCTATAAGCGTGAATCATACTCCAAGCAATCTTTTCATTTCGAGGGGCTGGTAAACTATACCATTTCGTTCTTGAACGACAAGTCGATCTTTGATCATATTCTTTCAGTTCGCCCCAGTAGATATACTTCAATACATTTGTGCCTTTTAATTCTCTCTTGTCCTTGTTCACCAGCAAAACCTTGAATTTTAAATTACATGGGTCAATTAAAATGCAGTCATTTTCTCTTGGTGTTCTCATCACTGTTTCGAGAAACTTATCCTCTATCATGTGAGCTTTGATTTGTTCCCCAGTTAAATAGAAGAATTCGTTAGCTCCAGTTTTGATCCCAAACTTGACTTCTGCCACATTTTTTAAAGGAACTAAGATACCTTTGCCTTTCTTTAGAATCTGAAAGAAAATGTCTGGTGCTCTCAGATATTTTCCGCCCCATTTTGAGCCAACGTAGGTGTGGTCTTCAATACCCTCCTCATAAAGCTCTTTTTGTTTTTTAGGGAGAACTCTGATTTCTGAATCTTCATAGATGCTTTTTGCTTTTGCTATTCTGTAAATCAATTTATCGCAAGCCTCGAATCTGCTTCTGTCTCCATCCTTGGGGATTAGAGCGTCCATCTTCTCTTTTAAAACCACAAACTTGACCACGTGATTGTCTCTTTTCTTTTTGTCCGAACATCGCTCTACGATGGTGATAGCTGTATTTATATCCGCCTTGGCAAAAGACCTTTCCACCTTGCTTTCGATTATGGCGATGATCTTGAAGTTATCCAAAAAGAATTTCTGAAGCCCAGTACCATATCGAACGTCCAGCCAAGAGTTAGAGGTAACGAAACCCAACCTTCCCCCTTCTTTAAGGAACTTTGCTCCGTGAATGAAGAAATAGACGTAGATATCCGCTTGACTGCCTATGGAGATGCCGGTTTGATTAGTAACTCGAAAGTTTCCCCACTCCTTCTCGATCACCTTTCTTATATGCTCTTTTTCTTCTATTTTCTCCTGACGTATGTAAGGGGGATTGCCCACCACCGCATCCATGTCTGGAACTTTGACCTTCACTAAATTCGATGATATCTTTTCCTGTGGGTGCTTGATACCCTTATGCGGTGGCACTTCAAAATATGCTTCGCCAGGGATGATGTCGAATGCGTCTTTATTCTCGATATAAGGGAAGTTTTCCGTTTCAGTTAGATCAGGCAGAACTAAATTAATCTGTGCCAAATGTGCAGGGAAAGAGGCTTTATCTAATCCCCAGAGCTGCTCTAACAATTGTTTGTGGGTTTTCTTTCTATTTAGATATTTGAGTCGGGCGTAAGCTCTGACTAAAAAAGTTCCGGCCCCGCAACCCAAATCTATAATTACATCATTTGGATTTTGAATACAAAAGCTGTTAATTAGATCAACTGTGGATGGTGGAGTGAAATATTGTCCCATCTCATGTTTCTCAGTTCCGGGGATCAAATCTTCGTAAACCTGCCCCAAAATCTCATAATTGATCCCTCTGAAATCATAATTATCAAAATCTTCTATAAAC
>JALHUP010000119.1 GCA_022866585.1 Candidatus Zixiibacteriota bacterium
CCAACAATATGTGCTCCCGGGTCTGAGGCATGGGACCATCCGCCGCCGATACCACCAATATCGCCCCATCCATCTGCGCCGCTCCCGTAATCATGTTCTTTATATAATCCGCATGCCCAGGACAATCCACATGCGCATAATGACGCTTCTGGGTCTCATACTCCGCATGATGAACGTTGATCGTCAATCCCCGCGCCTTCTCCTCCGGCGCATTGTCTATCTCCTCATACTTCCGCGCCTGCGCTAATCCCTTCCGATTCAAGACAAAGGTCATCGCCGCCACCAAGGTCGTCTTCCCATGATCCACATGCCCGATCGTCCCTACATTCACGTGCGGCTTGGTCCGAACAAATTTCGGCTTAGCCATAACTATACCTCCAACTTTTTATTTTCTTGTTCTCGAATGTAAACTCTTAGAATTGATTTAATCTTTTTGAAAGCATCTTCCAGTTCCCCTTTAAAGTCGTGGTAATGAAAAACACAAGGTAAATTATTTGCCATCTTTATCGCAAGAAACTTGCATAGATCTATCCTGAGTTTCAGATTCACACCTCTAAATTGCTCTCCAAATACTTGACTGAGTATAACCTTTTTCAGCTGATTTTGCAATTGTCTGTGCTCAGCCTCCTCAAGTTCCATCCACCACCAATACTTTACAACATTACTGTCGGGGTGTTGTTGCTTATCTTCGATCTCAATAAATATGCCTGTATCCTCATCTAACGGTATGTAAATATCGGGCACTGGACTCCATTTATACTGAGGCATCAATTTCTTATCAATTTTTATCTTATCCTTTGGAACAGTGGTCTCATTAGTAAGCCAATCTTTGATTTTTTCTTTTAGTTCATTTGCTGTCATGTTTGTCTAAAACCCCCTAAGCTTTGCTATTAACTCCTCCGAAATATTTTCAGGGACTTTTTCATAATGATCAAACTCCATGGTGAAGGAGGCTCTCCCTTGACTTAAAGATCTGAGTCGGGTGGCATATCCAAACATATCCGCCAGGGGCACCGTGACCATAATCGCTTTAGCCGCTCCTTTAGAATGAATGCCCTTGATGTTTCCTCTTCTGGCATTAAGATCGCCGATCACCTCTCCCATATACTCCTCCGGGACTGTTACCTCCACATTCATCACCGGCTCCAAAAGAACCGGCTCTCCCTTCAAAGCCGCTTCTTGGAAGGCGATAGAACCAGCTATTTTGAATGATATCTCACTCGAATCGACTTCGTGAAATCTTCCATCTATTAAGACCGCCTTTATATTCACCATGGGATATCCGGCTAAAATCCCGTTTTGCATGGCCTCCTTTATTCCTTCTTTAACCGCGGGGAAGAATTCTTTGGGGATGATGGCACCTTTCGTCCCATTTTCGAAGACGAATCCACCCCCTTGAGGCAAGGGTTCTAATCTGATTTTAACCCAGCCATATTGTCCCTTTCCACCGCTTTGTCGGATAAATTTCCCCTCAGCCTGGGCCGGAACGGTGATGGTTTCCTTATAAGCCACCTCTGGCTTACCTATATTAGCACCCACTCCAAACTCACGGATCATCCGATCCAACAAAACCTCCAAGTGAAGCTCCCCCATTCCAGATATGATGGTTTGACCGGTCTCTTCATTTATGTTCACCTGAAAGGTGGGGTCCTCATTCAAAAGCTTGGATAATACCTCACTTAACTTATCCTGATCAGTTTTGGTCTTAGGTTCAATAGCTACGGATATTACCGGTTCCGGGAAGCTGATCTTTTCCAATACTAAGGGTCTTTTCGGATCACAGAGGGTATGACCAGTGATGATTTCCCTTAACCCAACCGCTGAGGCTATATCCCCGGCGAAGACCTCCTCTCTGTCTTCTCTTTTGTTAGCATACATCTCCAGGATTCTGGCGATCCGCTCCCTTTTACCTGTATTGGCGTTCAAAACTACCTTCCCCACTTTAAACGTCCCCGAATAAACCCTGAAATACGTTAGTTTTCCTACATAAGGGTCGGTGGCGATCTTGAAGGCTAAGGCACAGAAGGGCTCGCCATCAGAGACCTCCCTTTTCTCCTCTTTATTGGTGTTTGGATTTATCCCCACAACTGGAGGGACATCCAAAGGTGCTGGCAAAAAATCGATCACTGCATCCAAAAGCTTCTGAATCCCTTTGTTTTTTAGGGCGGAGCCGCAGAGAACCGGGAAGATTTTCACATCCAAGGTTGCCTTTCTTAGGGCGAGCTTAAGTTCATCCTCATCTATTGTCTCTCCATTCAAGAATTTCTCCAAGAGCTTGTCATCATAAAAAGTCAAAGATTCCAGAAGTTCTTCCCTTTTCTTTTTGGCTTCTTGGGCAAAGTTTTCCGGAATGGGAAGATCGTCATAGGTGGCACCCAGGGTCTCATCGTGATAAATTCTATACTGCATGTTGACTAAATCAATTATTCCCGCGAACTGGTCGCCTTCGCCTGCGGGAAGTTGGATGGGAATAACGTTTGCTCCCAAACGCTCCCTCATCATGGTCACTGCATTTTCAAAATTACAACCCACCCGATCCATCTTGTTAACGAAAGCTATTCGAGGCACATTGTATTTGTCTGCCTGATGCCACACCGTCTCCGACTGAGGCTCCACCCCACCCACCCCACAGAAGACGGCAATGGCTCCATCCAAAACCCTTAAGGACCTTTCCACTTCTGCGGTGAAGTCCACGTGTCCCGGGGTATCGATGATGTTTATCTGGTGATTACGCCAATAGCAGGTAGTAGCGGCTGAGGTTATGGTTATTCCTCTTTCCTTTTCCTGTTCCATCCAGTCCATGGTAGCCGCACCATCATCCACCTCCCCCATCCGGTGGGTCTTGCCTGTATAATACAAAATACGTTCGGTGGTGGTGGTCTTGCCCGCGTCGATATGCGCCATTATTCCTATGTTTCTCACCTTGTCTAAAGGAAATTCCCTCGGCATCAAAACCAACCTGCTTTCAGCTTTAATAATTTCTTTTTCTATTTTTAACACTTGCCCTATGGATCTAAATTTCGGAAAAAAAGTTATTTCAAATCGTCTTAACTTCTTTTAAGATTTAGTTTCATATAAAAAGACCTCTCTTTTCTTTAATCGCATGAATTCATCCTGATCCCCCGCCAAAGGCGGGGGGAATGGAGAGATCTTAAAAATAATCTATCTTTTTTAAACCTTTCTAATGAAACATTAACTTTTTTACCATCTGAAATGAGCAAAAGCCTTGTTGGCCTCTGCCATTTTATGAGTATCCTCCTTTTTCTTAATGGAGGCTCCTTCATTTTTGGAGGCGGAAACCAGCTCCCCGGCCAACTTTTCGGCCATGGAATGCTCCCCTCTTTGTTTGGCGTAACTGATCATCCATCTCATGCCTAAAGCGATGCTTCTTGCGGGTCTCACCTCTACCGGAACTTGATAGGTGGCTCCTCCTACCCTTCGGGGCTTAACCTCCAAGACCGGCCGCACATTCTCCAAAGCTTTTTTAAACACAGAAAGCCCGGGTTGATTGGTCTTCTTGGTAACAATTTCCAAAGTATTATAAAAAATCCTCTCAGCTATGCTCTTTTCTCCTCTTCGCATAAGGTGATTGATAAACTGGCCCGCCAAGAGATCTTTGAATTTGTAATCAGGAACCTTTTCTCTTTTGACAACCGCTTTTCTTCTGGGCATAGATCGTTCCCTTCGCTAAGAAGGATTTCACCTCCAACCATTTAAATTCAGATTGCGCTAATTCCTCTTTAATTAAAATTCAAGATTCAAGATTTAATTTGAATTTTGAATCTTGAATTTTCAAATTACAATATCGAGAAGTGCTGACCAATAAAAACCGGGGATTGGGACCCGTCTACGCGGTTTGCGTCTTTTTTGGTTTTTTGGCACCGTATTTCGATCTCCCCTGTTTTCGATCCGCCACCCCCGCTGTATCCAGAGTTCCTCTGATTATATGATATCTTACTCCGGGAAGATCCTTCACCCTTCCTCCTCTGATCAAAACGATGGAGTGTTCCTGAAGGTTATGCCCCTCTCCCGGAATATAGGCAGTCACCTCGATCCCATTGGTCAGCCTCACCCGAGCTACTTTTCTTAAAGCCGAATTGGGCTTTTTGGGCGTTGAGGTGTAAACCCGGGTGCAAACTCCTCGCTTCTGGGGGGACCCCTTTAAAGCCGGGGTGGAGGACTTTGCTCTTATGATTCTTCTTCCCTTCCTTATCAACTGGTTTACCGTGGGCAAAACTTTCTCTCCTTTGTCACAACCAATCCACTTCTCTTTAACCTCCGATCAAGTCTGGTAAAACTTTAAGCTTGCCTCGGAAGCTTACAAAATAAATAACTCAATTTATATGCTTTTCCAAAATTGTCAAGCACTTTCTTCAAATATCTCCATTTTTTCCTTAACTTCCTCCTTCTTTTTCTCCTTTATATATATGCTTCGGTACCTTTCCAAACCGGTTCCCGCGGGGACCAAATGCCCGATGATCACGTTTTCTTTGAGTCCCAGAAGATAATCGGTCTTTCCGTTAATGCAGGCCTCGGTTAAGACTCGGGTGGTCTCCTGGAAGGAGGCGGCAGAGATGAAGCTTTCTGTGGAGAGGGAAGCCTTGGTTATTCCCAAAAGCAAGGGCTGAAAGGTGGCGGGCTCTCCCCCTTCGGCTATTACCTTCTCGTTTTCCTCTCTGAACCTGTTTTTGTCCACCTGTTCCCCTTCCAAGAAATTGGTATCTCCTATCTCCTCCACTTTCACTTTCTGCAGCATCTGCCTTACAATCACCTCGATATGTTTGTCATTTATCTTCACTCCTTGCAATCGGTAGACCTCCTGAATTTCGTTAACTAAATATTCCTGCACATCGTTTACCCCTTTGATCCTCAAAATATCATGGGGATCGATGGAACCTTCACATAGTCTTTCCCCGGCCTTAACTTTATCCCCATCATGTACCCGCAGGTGTTTGCCGTGGGGAATGAGATATTCCATGGTTTCCCCTCCATACCCTTTTACCAAAATCTGAGTGGAGCCTCGAATTATCTTCCCAAATTCCACCACCCCATCGACCTCTGAGACTACCGCAGGATCTTTGGGTTTTCTGGCCTCAAACAGCTCGGCCACCCGGGGCAGACCTCCAGTTATATCCCTGGTTTTAGAGATCTCCCGTGGAATTTTTGCCAAAGCGTCTCCGGCGCCGATTTTGTCTCCGCCATGCACCAAAAGATGGGCTCCAGTAGGGATGGAATATTGACATAGTTTCTTTTCCTTCTCATCCAAAATCATCATTTGCGGACGAAGCAGTTTATCCCTCTGTTCCACTATCACCCTCTGTCTTAGTCCGGTGGTCTCATCCAGCTCCTCCCGGAAGCTTTCATTCTCAATGATATCCACAAATTCTACGCGGCCGGAGCGCTCAGAGAGGATGGCATTGGTATAGGGATCCCATTCAAAAAGCACCTGATCTTTCTCTACCGATTGTCCATTCTTAACTCTTAGGGTGGCCGCATCGGGGACCTTGTATCTGGCTCTGACTCTGTTTTCCTCATCTATCAAGCTGATCTCTCCCTCTCTTCCCAATACTACCACATCCCCATCTTTTTTAGCCACAGATTTTATGTCCTTGTATTGTACTTTTCCTTCGCTTTTAGCGGTGGCCTTAGATTGTTCTTCAATTCGGGCCGCAGTTCCGCCGATATGGAAGGTACGTAAGGTAAGCTGGGTTCCCGGCTCACCTATACTCTGGGCGGCTATTACCCCCACCGCCTCCCCTAAATCTACCATCTTTCCATTAGCTAAATTTCGTCCGTAACATTTAGCACATACTCCCCTTTTCGACTCACAGGTCAAAACCGACCTGATTCGCACCATCTCTATACCACTCTCATCTACCCGGGCGGCTGCTTCCTCATCGATTTCCTCTCCGGCCTTGGCTAAAAGGTCGCCGGTGATGGGGTCATAGATATCCTCCAAAGCCACTCGTCCCAAGATCCTGTCTTTCAGAGATTCGATCACCTCCTCCCCCTCCTTAAGGGCACCAACGTTAAGTCCTAAAATAGTCCCACAATCCTCTTCGGTGATGATCCCATCTTGAGCCACATCCACCAATCTTCGGGTCAGATAGCCGGCATCTGCGGTTTTCAAAGCCGTGTCTGCTAGACCCTTTCGCGCTCCATGTGTGGAAATAAAATACTCCAATACGTCCAGACCTTCTCTAAAATTAGCCGTGATGGGGGATTCGATGATCTCCCCAATTTGTCCCGTGATCCTTTTTTGCGGCTTAGCCATCAACCCCCGCATCCCAGCCAACTGTCTTATCTGTTCCTTGCTTCCTCTGGCTCCTGAATCCGCCATCATGAAGACTGGATTGAATCCATCCTCCACATTTTTCAACCGCTCAAACATGACCTCCCCCACCTCACTGGTGGTATGGGTCCAGATGTCGATCACCTTATTATATCTCTCCCCGGCGGTGATCACTCCTTTTTCATACTCCCTCCATATTTTCTCCACCTCTTTTTTGGCTTTTTCAATTAAAGCTTGTTTTTCGGGAGGGATCACCATATCATCGATTCCCACAGTGATGCCGGCTAAGGTGGCATATTCAAACCCCACCTTTTTTAACTCATCCAAGAATACCGAGGTCCGATGATTACCCAGTTTCCTGCAAGCCTCGGCGACCAAGTCTTCCACCTTATTTTTGTTAGCCAACTCATTAAAATAACCCAGCTCCTTGGGGATGCACTGATTAAATATCACCCGTCCCACTGTGGTCTCCCAAAGCTTTTTCTCAATTTTGACTTTGATCTTAGCGTGGAGCCCCACCTGTTTGGCATCGTAGGCGGCGATCACCTCGTCTCTTGAGGAAAATATCTTTCCCTCGCCTTTCTCCCCAGGTCTTTCCTTGGTAAGATAATAACAGCCCAATACGATGTCCTGGCTGGGAGTAGCGATGGGTTTTCCGCTGGAAGGAGAAAGAAGGTTATTCACCGAAAGCATTAAAATTCGTGCCTCCAGCTGAGCCTCAAAGGAAAGTGGAATATGCACCGCCATCTGATCTCCATCGAAGTCTGCATTAAAAGCCGCACACACTAAAGGATGAAGCTTTATCGCTTTTCCTTCCACCAAAACCGGATAGAAAGCTTGAACCCCCAACCGGTGCAGAGTGGGAGCGCGATTCAAAAGAATGGGATGCTCGGCAATTATCTCCCCTAAAATATCCCAAACCTCCGGACGCTCCTTTTCCACCAGTTTCTTCGCCGATTTCACCGTCTGCACGTACCCTTTCTCCTCCAATTTCATAATGATGAAGGGCTTGAAAAGCTCCAAAGCCATATTTTTCGGCAATCCACACTGATGCAGTTTAAGTTCCGGTCCCACCACGATCACCGACCTGCCAGAATAATCCACTCTTTTTCCCAAAAGGTTCTGTCTGAACCTACCCTGTTTTCCTTTGAGCAGATCGGACAAAGATTTCAAGGCTCTTTGGGAACTTCCTCTCACCGAGTGAGACCTTCTGCCGTTGTCAAAAAGAGCATCCACCGCCTCCTGAAGCATCCTCTTCTCGTTACGCAAGATCACCTCGGGTGCCTTTATCTCGATTAATTTTTTCAATCTATTGTTGCGATTGATCACCCGGCGATAAAGATCATTCAAATCCGAGGTCGCAAATCTCCCCCCTTCCAAGGGCACCAAAGGCCTCAAATCCGGAGGAATGACCGGAATCACATTTAAGATCATCCATTCCGGCTTGTTCTGCGATTGTCGGAAAGCTTCTATCACCCGGAGCCTTTTTAAAGTATCCTTTTTCCTTTGAACTGAGGTTTCCACCTTCACCTGGGCCCTTAAAGAGATAGAAAGCTCTTCCACATCCACTTGACGAAGAAGTTGTTGGATAGCCTCAGCTCCCATCTTAGCCACAAACCGCTTTCCGGCCTCCTCCAACTCGGCACACTCCTCCTCCGAGATGATGTCTTTATACTTTAAGGAAGTGTTGCCGGGATCTATCACCACATAACATTCGTAATAAAGAATCCTATCCAACTCCCTTATGGATAAATCCAAAAGATACCCAATACGGCTGGGGATGGACTTAAAAAACCAGATGTGGGAGACCGGCACCGCCAGCTCGATATGACCCATCCTCTCCCTGCGCACCCTGGAGTGGGTCACCTCCACCCCACATCGATCGCACACTATTCCTCTGAATCTAACCCGCTTGTATTTTCCACAGGAACACTCCCAATCTTTAACCGGACCAAATATCCTCTCGCAGAAAAGTCCATCCCTTTCAGGCTTGAAGGATCTATAGTTGATGGTCTCGGGCTTGGTCACCTCTCCATAAGACCAGGATCTGATGGTCTCCGGGGAGGCTAACTGAATCTTAATCGCAAAGAAGTCCGTTGGTCGCTTAAAGCTTCTCGGTTGAAATTCAACCATAATAAGCAACCTCCTTTCCCCATCTGGGGATTCTTATACTAAATCAACTTTTAACTCAAAACTCTTAACTCTATACTCTAAGCTCTTAACTTTCAACCAGCTCCACATCCAGGCCTAAGCTCTGGAGTTCTTTCACCAAAACGTTAAAGGACTCGGGGACTCCTGGTTCTGGAGGATTTTCCCCTTTAACGATGGATTCGTAGACCCTGGACCTTCCCGCCACATCATCTGATTTCACCGTGAGCATCTCTTGCAGGCAGTAGGCCGCCCCATAGCCCTCCAAAGCCCATACCTCCATTTCCCCGAACCTCTGCCCACCAAATTGGGCCTTTCCTCCCAAGGGTTGTTGAGTAACTAAGGAATACGGTCCGATGGAACGGGCATGAATCTTGTCATCCACCAGATGGGATAGTTTCATCATGTAGATATACCCCACGGTGACGGGTCGATCAAAAGACTCTCCGGTTTTACCATCATATAAGGTGCTCTTTCCGGATTCGGGCAGGTCTGCCTCCTTTAGGGCTTTTTTTATTTCCTCCAATTTAGCTCCATCAAATATCGGGCTTTCCACAAAGTAACCTTTCTTTTTGGCGGCCCAGCCCAAGTGAGTCTCCAAAATCTGTCCCACATTCATACGCGAGGGAACTCCCAACGGATTTAAGATCATGTCCACAGGAGTCCCATCTGGCAAATAAGGCATATCCTCTACCGGCACGATTTTTGAAACCACTCCCTTATTCCCGTGTCTTCCCGCCATCTTATCCCCCACGGATAGCTTCCTTAAAGTAGCCACGCTCACTTTAACCAACTGCACCACTCCGGGAGAAAGCTCAGCCCCTCTTACCATCCTTTCTAATTCCACTTCCAATTCTGCCTTCTTCTGTTTAACCAACTCCTGATATTTGGAGAGGAGGGCCTCGGTTTTCTTATTGACTTTCTTGTTCTGGGTAAAACCATCTTCTGCCAAAAGATCGTCTATTTCGATATTTTGCAAGAAGTTTTCTTTGAATTTAAATCCGGCACGAAAGATTATGGAATTGTCTTTGGGGCTGCGAATGGTTTGAGCAATTTGACCCTCCAAAAGTTTTGAAAGTTTACTATCCCTTAAGTTCTTCAGATTATCCAAGTGTTTTTGGAACGATCTTTTCAACTTCAAAGACTCACTTCTTTCCGCTTTTTTGACCTCCTCCCCATATTCCTTTCGGGAGAACACTTTAGTATCTATCACTATTCCTTTCATTCCTGGAGGGGCTTTTAAGGAAGCATCTCTCACATCCCCGGCTTTTTCCCCGAAAATGGCCCTCAAAAGCCTTTCCTCCGGGGAAAGATCAGTCTCTCCCTTAGGGGTAACTTTCCCTACTAAGACATCCCCGGCTTCTACCTCCGCCCCCATCCTAACCACCCCTCTTTCGTCCAGATTGGCTAAGGCTTCATCGGAGACATTAGGAATCTCTCTGGTTATCTCCTCTGCCCCTCTTTTGGTTTCTCTAACTTGTAATTCGAACTCCTCAATATGGATGGAGGTGAATCGATCATCAGAGATCAGTTTCTCACTGATAATGATGGCATCCTCGAAGTTATACCCCCTCCATGGCATGAACGCCACCAACACATTGGTACCTAAAGCTAACTCCCCTCCGTAGGTGGCGGCTCCATCCGCAACACACTCTCCTTTCTCCACTTTCTGCCCTATCTCCACCAAAGGCTTCTGATTTATGCAGGTGTCCTGATTGGATCTTTTAAATTTGATCAGCTCATATTCGTCCAGCTCCAAAAGATCCACATCCTCCTGGTGATCAGTGGGTCTAATCAAAATCCTGTCCGCAGTAACCGATTCCACCTCTCCGCCTCTTTTCGCTACCACCGAGGCCCCAGAGTCTAAAGCTACCTTTTTTTCCATCCCGGTCCCAATCAAAGGTGGCTCGGTGATCAACAAAGGTACCGCCTGTCTCTGCATATTAGATCCCATCAAGGCACGGTTGGCATCATCATGCTCCAAAAAGGGAATCAGGGCGGCCGCCACGCTGACCAATTGCGTAGGCGAAACATCTATGTAGTCTATCTTCTCGAGAGGAACCGTGGGGAAATCTCCTCGATGGCGCGCCCTAACCATGGAATTGACAAACCTTCCATCCTTATGTAAAGGTTCTTTAGCTTGGGCGATTATATAGTGATCCTCCTGGTCGGCGGTCAAATAATCGATCTGATCGGTAACCCTTCCGTTTTTCACCTTTCGGTAAGGGGTCTCTAAGAATCCGTATTTGTTGATTCGGGCATAGGTGGAAAGGGAGGCGATCAGACCGATATTAGGTCCTTCGGGAGTTTCTATGGGACACAACCGTCCATAATGGGTATGATGCACATCTCTCACCTCAAAACCTGCTCTTTCTCTAGTCAAACCACCCGGGCCTAAAGCCGAGAGTCTCCTTTTATGCGTCAGCTCGGAAAGTGGATTGGTTTGGTCCATGAATTGGGAGAGCTGAGAAGAACCGAAGAAGCTCTCAATCACTGCGGATACCGTGCGCGCATTGACCAAATCGTGAGGGGTAATGGTTTCGCTAGCCTTAAGGCTCATCCTCTCTCGGATGGTTCGGGACATTCGAGAAAGCCCGATGGAGAATTGATTGGCTAAAAGCTCTCCTCCCGTCCTGGCTCTTCGATTGCCCAAATGGTCGATGTCATCCACGTGGCCTTCACCATTCCTCAAGCCCAAAAGATACTTAATTATGGCCAAAAAATCCCTTTTGTCCAAGACCGTCATGTTTAAAGGGATATCCAAGTCTAATCTTTGATTGATCATATATCTCCCCACCTCACCCAGATCGTAGCGCTTTTCGGTGAAAAATAGCCTGGTCAAAAGACCCTGGGCCATCTCGGGAGTGGGAGACTCTCCTGGTCTTAAAAGAGAATATATTTTAACATGAGCCTCCTCTTCCGAGCTGGTGGGATCTTTTTGTAGAGTATTTATGATCACCCTGGCATCTTTCTGGGGGTCGGAGACGATCGATTTCAAATGGTTTATCTTCAATTCCTTCAGCCGATCCAGGTGAGCCTCGGTCAAGCTTTCTCCTGGGGAGATGATCACCTCTCCCGTTGCTTTATCCACCACGATCTCAGCCACAATCCTCCCCACCCATTTAGTTTGTTTCCGTCCGGAAAGCTCAACTTTTTCCACCTCATAGAAAAGGGCCAAAATATCCTGGTTGGCGGAATACCCAAAAGCCCTCAACAGAGTAGTCACCGGAATTTTTCTGTGGCTGTCGATGTGAGCATACATGATGTCATTAACGTCTATGTTGAACTCCACCCAGGAGCCCCGATAGGGAATGATTCGGGCAGAATACAATCTTTTTCCGTTAGGGTGAATCTCTTCATCAAAAAAGACCCCGGGGGAACGATGTAACTGGCTGACCACTACCCTTTCCGCTCCATTTATGATAAAGGTCCCATTTGGGGTGATCAAAGGAAGCTCTCCTAAAAACACATCCTGTTCAATGATATCCTTAACATTTTTGGTCTTCCCCGAAGTCTCGCGCACCACTAATCTTACGGTGGCTTTCAAGGGAGCTGAGCAGGTCAAATTACCATCCAGGCACTCGCGAATTTTGTAGCGAGGGGTCCCTAACATGTATTTGACAAATTCTAAGGAGTAGTTTTCTCTAACGTCACTTATGGGGAAAATAGTTTTGAACACGGCTTGCAATCCCTTATTTTCTCTTTTTTCCGGGTCCACGTCTTGCTGCAAAAATTCCTCAAAGGATCGAAGCTGCACCTCCAAAAGATTAGGCATCTCCACTACCGATTTAAATTGGGAAAAAGATTTTCTTTGGATTTTCTTGATCTTCGCCAATTTCACCACTCTCCTTTGGATCAAAAAAAATTGATCCCTCGACAGTTAGTTTTCTCACCCTACTCTTCACACCTCGTCTGCTAGCCCACCTAAGGAGGGACACTCCTGCGCTTCCTCCTCCCTTAGGCGGAGACATAAAGCTCATCCTTTCGATTTCATTGAGGTTTGATGCTAAGGCTTAATCGACAGGTTGAGCCAAAGAATTTTTCATCCACTATTTAATTTCCACAGTAGCCCCGACCTCGGTCAATTTGGCTTTTATATTTTCAGCCTCTTCTTTGGATACTCCCTCCTTCACCGGCTTGGGGGCGCCATCTACCAAGTCTTTGGCCTCTTTCAAACCCAGTGCCGTAAGTTCCCTTACCACTTTGATTACCTGGATCTTTTTTTCTCCCACCGCAGACAAAATCGCTGAGAATTCGGTCTGTTCCTCAACTGGGGCCGCGGCCTCAGCCACCCCCACCGGCGCTTGAGCCGAAGCAAAAGGCACAGCGGCACTTACCCCGAATTTCTCCTGCAGGTTTTTTGAAAGCTCAGAGAGCTCCAAAACGCTCATGTTTTCAATGATCTCGATCACCTGATCAACATTGCTTTTAGCCTCCCCTACTTTCTCCTCCTTGGAGGGGGTCTCGGATTTCTTTGAAGCACCCCTTTTGGTAGTTTTCTCCGAACCTGCGGTCATAATTTTCAAACCTCCATTCATTGTGAATATGTTTTAATTTTGGTTTCTTCAGATGACTACGTCGAACCAATCCTTGAAGAAGCGATTCATTTAAAAGCAACCATCTCCGCTATCGGAATTATGAACTTTAATCTTGCTTAATTGCTCATCTTTCCTTAAATACATCTTGACGTTCAACTCATGCTCATTCTCTTCAGAAAAAGATTCAATGAATTTATTTTAAAAAAGTTTACATCCTTTCCACGGATCCAGACTTCGGACAAAACCTTGGGGGTGGGAAATTCAGCTTGTCCTATGGATCCAGACTTCAGACTTTGGACTTGACCTTTTGTAAAGCATCAATTAACCCTATTAAATTTCTTAACACTCCTTGCAAAGTGCCAACCAAGTTAGCTATGGGAGAATTTAAACTCATTAATAATTGTCCAAAAAGAATCTCCCGGGAAGGGAGTCGGGCCAGTCTTTCTAATTCCTCTTCTCCAAAGAGTTTCCCCTCCAACCAAAAGACTTTAATCTTTGGTTTTTCAATTTTCTTCTTAAAATCGTAAAGCACCTTTGCGGGCACGGTAGAATCATCATACCCGAAAATCAGTCCGGTGGGACCCTCCAGATGATCGGAAATGCTTTCGAATCCGGTCTGTTTAACTGCCAGCCGGATCAAAGAATTTTTGGCTACCTTGTATTCCACCTTCTTTTCCCTGAAGTTTCTTCTAAGCTCGGTCATCTCCTCCACGTTTAATCCGGTGAAATCGGTAAGAAAAAGGCTTTTGGCTTGGGCTAACTTATCTTTGAGTTGGCTTACCACTCTCTCTTTTTCCGGGCGAAGCATAATGGACTCCTCAAATAACAAACATCCTGCTAACCATGATAAAAACTTAGTTTTCTAAAAAACCAAAAAAGAAAAAAACTTCCTTTCGAAAGTAAGCTAATAGAAAGCTTACTCCTCCCATACTACTGCTTCAACATTGCCAGAGCCGAGGGGATATCTAATCTTATGCCGGGTCCCATGGTAGAAGAGATGCTGACGTTTCTCAGATAGGTTCCTTTAGCCGCGGATGGCTTGGCTCGCATTACCGCATCCAAGAAAGCTTTGGCGTTTTCCACAATTTTATCTTCAGAAAAAGAGAGCTTTCCTATGGAGACTCCAATGTTGCCGGCCTTATCCACCTTATATTCTACTCTTCCTGCTTTGACTTCCTTGACCGCCTTGGCCACATCAAAGGTGACGGTGCCCGATTTGGGGTTAGGCATTAATCCCTTGGGACCTAAGATCTTTCCCAATCTCCCCACCTCACCCATCACGTCCGGGGTGGCTATGATCACATCCACCTCTGACCAACCCACAGTGATCTTTTTGACAAATTCATCTAACCCCACGAAGTCTGCTTGAGCTTCCTGGGCCTCTTTTTCCTTTTCTCCTTTGGTGAGAACTAACACCCTCACCTTTTTGCCTGTACCATTGGGCAAAAGGATGGTTCCCCGCACCAATTGGTCTGCATGTTTGGGATCCACACCCAATCTCACCGACATTTCCACGGTCTCGTCGAATTTTGCATAACCGGTCTCCTTTAATTTCCGGACCGCCTCCTCCAACTTATAGAGTTCTCCTCTACCTGCCTTTTCTTTAGATTTTTTGTATTTTTTCCCTCTGTGCATAATCTAAAATCTTTTATAAAGGTTTCTCTTGAAATCGAACCGTTGACTTAATGTTTTGCACCCTAAATTTATTTGTGAGCTTTAGTTTTGTTCTCGATTTTTAATTTTTCATTTTGCATTTTTAATTTTATATTACCCTTCCACCACTTCTATGCCCATGCTTCTGGCGGTGCCCTCCACCTGTTTTTGGGCTAGCTCCAAGCTGGAAGCATTCAGGTCCCTCATCTTTAAAGTGGCGATCTCTTTAATTTGAGTCCGGGTAACTTGGCCCACCTTTACCCGATTGGGCTCGCCCGATCCTTTTTCAATTTTTGCGGCCTTCTTCAAAAGGATCGATGCCGGGGGGGTCTTGGTGATAAAGGAAAACGTTTTATCCGCATAAATAGTGATGATTGCTGGAATTATCAATCCGGTTTGGCTTTGGGTTTTAGCATTGAAGGATTTACAGAACTCCATCATGTTGATCCCATATTGCCCCAATGCTGGACCCACCGGAGGGGCTGGTGTGGCATTGCCCGCCGGAATCTGAAGCTTCACTGTCCCAATCACCTTCTTGGCCACTTTGATTCCTCACTTTTTTTGTCTTTGATTTTCAAAATACAACAAAAAGGTTCCTTTTTTTGTTTTAACTCTAAACTCTATGCTCTTAACTGTTTTTAATTAGTCTGCACCTGCAGAAAATCCAACTCCACGGGGGTTGGTCTTCCGAAGATAGAAACCATCACCTTCAAGCTTTTCTTCTCTTGGTTCACCTCGCTGACGAAACCAGTGAAATCGGTGAAAGGTCCATCTATCACCTTCACCTGATCCCCGGTTTTAAATGGAACCTCTTCATAATCTCTGGTTCTGCCCCTTTCTACCTGTTTTAGAATTCTCTCCGTCTCTTCGAGTTTTAGGGGAACCGGTTTTCCCGAGGTGCCCACGAAGCTGGTAATGCCCGGGGTGGTAGTAACCAGATGTTGAGTCTCTTTATCCAAAATCATCTCAATTAAGATATAGCTGGGTAAAAATTTCCTAACCGTGCTGGATCTTTTTCCTTGTTTCATCTCCACCACCGTCTCTGTCGGCACCAAAACCCTCCCTATTTTGTCTTTAAAGCCCTGCGTGATTATTGCATTCTCTAAGTATTTCTTAGCTTTCTGCTCATGCCCGGAGTAGGTATGAGCCACATACCATTTCATTTCCACTTATATCCATACTCCTTTTTCCCAAAACCTCAAGCGATCTGATCTAAAACCTTCTTGATTTTTCTTCAGCCTAACAGCATAGAAGCCAAATTCGACAGCCCCAGATCAACTATGCCTATAAAAATGGACAAGATTATGGAGACCACTATTACTACTATGGTAGAATAGATCAATTCCTGCCTGGTGGTCCAGGTGACCTTGGTCAGTTCAAATCTAACCTCTCTTACGAATTTCTTTATTTTATCGAACATAATGCAAAAAAATCCCTTTCACCGCAGGTCTGGAGGGACTCGAACCCCCATCATCCGGTTTTGGAGACCGGCGCTCTACCAATTAGAGCTACAGACCTGTGTTATATTGCGGGAATTTGCCTTCCCGCTTTAGCCGGATGTAAAAAATTCAAATTTGAGTGGTTCGAAAAACCTTCACCTCTTCGCCATGAAAAAGTCCTTTGCATAAAACGTGCTTCAATCTTCGGAGCAATTACACTTCGCAGGATCCAGCAAGGTTAATTGAAATTGGAATAACCTGGAAGCTTTTTCAAACAACAAATACGAAAAATTCTACATTATTTACAAAAAAAATTTACTTTGTTTTTATCTGGTCTCCTTGTGCATGGTATGCTTATTGCAGAAGGGGCAGAATTTTTTATATGCTACTCTGTCCTGATGTTTCTTTTTATTCTTGGTAAGAGTATAATTGCGCTGTTTGCAATTTTCACACGCTAAAGTGATGATCTCTCTGGGCATAGAATCTCAGTTCCTAATTATCTGGCTAATAGATTTAATCCGCTACCCTTTCCATCCGTTTGATCCGTTCAATCCGTTGACCGTTGACCTTATTCGATCACCTCGGTGACCACGCCCGCTCCCACCGTCCTTCCCCCTTCCCTTATGGCAAACCTCAACTCCCTCTCCAACGCTATGGGGGTGATCAACTCCACCTCCATGTTCACATTGTCCCCAGGCATCACCATCTCCACCCCTTCCGGCATCTTTATCACCCCAGTCACATCTGTGGTCCGAAAATAAAACTGCGGACGATATCCATTGAAAAAAGGCGTATGCCGTCCACCCTCCTCCTTGGTCAATACATATACCTCCCCCTTAAACTTGGTATGCGGAGTGATGCTCCCAGGCTTGGCTATCACCATCCCC
>JALHUP010000120.1 GCA_022866585.1 Candidatus Zixiibacteriota bacterium
CTGATGGGGAATGGTATCGAAGCCGGATCCTGATTGTTGTTTGAAAAAACCGACCATCCTTTTGGAATTTCCCTCCTCGCCCTGTAAGGAGAAGACAACCAAGTCGATCAAACTGTCCCCATCTAAATCTTCATACATTTTGCCGATAATCTCTCCATCTACTTTTAGGTTTTGCCTTTTGAAACGAAAACCGTCATCCGCCCATAAATGGGTCAAACCAGAAAATAAAAAGAGAATAGCAGAAAATAGATAAAAGAGTTCTTTTGTCATCTTATTTAGGCTCAGTTTAAAAATTGGTTTCTCCAAAAAGTGTGTGATAAAGAAAGTAGTTGGCATTTTGGATTTTGCTTTTTACATTTTGAATTTGTTTTCATTTCAAGAAATCTCTCGGGTCGGTAATCTCTCCCTTAATGGCCGTGGCGGCGGCTGTGGCTGGACTGGCTAAAAAGACTTCAGAGTCGGGTGAACCCATTCGTCCTTTGAAATTTCTATTGGTCGTGGCAAGGCATCTTTCTCCTGCCGCTAAAATTCCCTCATGTGCACCCAGACATGGTCCACATCCGGGATTTAATATCACTGCTCCGGCATCCATAAAGGTTTTGAGGTATCCTTTTTTCATGGCTTGTAAGTAAACGGTTCTAGTAGCAGGCAAAATCAACATTCTTACTTCAGGGTGAATTTTTTTCCCTCTTACGATTTTTGCGGCTATCTCCAGATCGTCCAATCTCCCATTGGTGCAAGAACCCAAGACTACCTGATCTATTTTAATACCCTTAACTTCTCCGATCGGCTTCACATTGTCTACATTATGGGGACAGGCGACTTGAGGCTCCAGTCCGTTTACATTGAATTCGGATTCTTTTTCAAAAACTGCATTTCTGTCAGAAAAAATAGGGGCATATCTTTTTTTGGTGACTGTGGAGAGATATTTTTTGGTAACCTTATCGAAGGGGACCACGGCGAATTTTGCCCCCATCTCCATGGAGAGATTACATATAGTGAATCTTTCGGAGATGGACATCCTTTCTATGGTATCACCATAATATTCCACGGATTTATAGTTTGCTCCTTCCACGGTGAGTTGCCCGATTATATGAAGTATCACGTCTTTGGCATAAATCCCTTTGGGCAGGATACCATTTACAACTATCTTTATAGATTCGGGCACCCTGAGCCAGATTTTTCCGGTAGCCCAAACTACAGCCATCTCGGTGGCACCGATCCCCGTAGACAAAGCCCCCAAACAGCCATAGGAGGTGGTGTGTGAATCGGTTCCTACGGCTAACTCTCCAGGCAGGATGTGCCCCTTCTCCACCACTACCTGATGACAGATTCCCTCCTTTATGTCATAAAAATTTCTTATATTTTGTTCCTTCACGAACATGCGGATGGATCTATGGGCGGTGGCGGTTTTCTCCGACTCCGCCGGAGCGCGGTGATCTAAAGGGATGACAATTTTGTCCGGATTCCATACTTTTTTCAGCCCGATCTCTTTGAACTGTTTTATTACCAAACCGGCATTATCGTGGCTCATGATTAAATCCGGCTCCACATTTACGATCTCTCCTACCTTAACTTGAGCTTTACCGGACTTTTTGGCTAAAAGCTTTTGCGCTATCGTCTGTCTCCCCATATTCCCCTGGCTAAGGATTTCAGAGGGCAAGCTCAACTCCAACTGTTGAAATTTTAGCACCTTTGGTTTTTCTAAAAGATTATATTTTCTCCTCCATTTATAAAAGGCGGCGCTTGAGATGCCGAGTTCTTCCCCCGCCTTCTGGTCGTTGCCATACGTTTCCCACAAATCTTTGATCTTTTCCTTGGTATATTTGGCAAGGGAATATTTGCCGATCTTTTTTTTCCTGCGCCAGTAAGCCACCAGATATTCGGGGACTCCGCCTAAAGCCTCTCCGATTTTTTTATCGGTCTTATATTGAGCTTGAAGTTTTAAAAGCTCCTCTTTTTTGGGAATTTTCATATTTTTAGGTTAAACAAATGCGTATGCACTCATACGAGTCGTCTATCGGTTTAGGTTGCGGACACGTATCGTAAGTCGTGTTTCGGTTTCGTCCATCCCGCCTTTGGCGGGACTGACGATAACTTTTTAAACGATACCTAATGGTTTGACAAGCTCACCATAAACCGAAACCGTAATCTTTTTAAACGCAACCCCAAGGATGCAACCCTTATTTAATTGGCAAAGCAGTATGCACTCATACGAATTTCAGTGGATAGATCACTATTAGAAAACGCGAGACAAGTCTCGCTACTCCACGCCTTCTTAAAATTTAAAACCTACTTTTGGGTTTATTTAATAATCTTCTTTAACTCTCTTTTTAGCTGTTTATAAGTTTGCTTAAGTCCTATGGAAACGATCTTGGTTTCTGCAAGAATGGGCATGAAATTGGTATCCCCGGTCCAACGAGGGACAATATGAAGGTGGATGTGATCCGCCACTCCCGCTCCTGAGACTTTTCCCAGATTCATCCCCAAGTTCAATCCCTGTGGCTTCAAGCCTGCTTTGATGACTTTTACACAAAGCTGGGAGATTTTAGAAAGCTCAAAAAGCTCTTCCTCGTTTAAGTTTTCCAATTTGCCCACATGGCGATATGGAGCTACCATCAGATGTCCATTGTTGTAAGGATACCGATTGAGGATAACAAAACATTTCTTACCCCGCAATAAGATTAAGTTTTCCTCATCTTTTTTCTCCCCTGCGGTTCTACAGAAGAAGCATCCTAGTTCTTTTTCACACAAGATGAATTTTTCTCGCCAAGGCGCCCAAAGTTTATCCAAAGGCATCTCCTTTAAGCCCCGCCAAAGGCGGGGTCACATATCCGTTGACTTTTTAATATACATGAAAAATTTCTATTTTCAAGATTTTTTTGTTATTTCAATCAATTGCAAAATTTAACCAGTCCATTTCTGACCACCGGGTCGGGAGGTAAAATTTCTTCTGGGACCTAAGAAAAGTTTTTGTTGACAATTTGCTTTTCTTGTGATAAATTAAATCCTCAGTGATAGTCTCGATGAAGATAAACCAAACAGATGTTTGCTCGGCGGACGCCGGGTCCGTGTCGGGATAATTAGTTCTTAACCCTTTTACAGGGGGTGACCTTTGAATTATGCAGTTATTTTAGCCGGGGGAAGAGGCGAAAGGTTTTGGCCCCTTTCCCGAACCGAACATCCCAAACAGCTTCTTCATATCACCTCAGACAAAACTATGCTCCAGGAGACCATCGACCGGGTAGCCGATCTGATCCCGGTGGAAAGAACTTTGGTGGTCACGGGCGAAAACATAAAAAAGGTCATTTTGGAAAAGGTGAGCTATCTTAAAGAGGAAAATTTAATAGTTGAGCCGGAGATGAAGAATACCTGTTTGGCCATAGGGTTGGCGGCAGTTCATTTAAGAAGAATCGATCCTTCTGCTACTATGGTGGTCTTATCCTCCGATCATATGATCCAACCTAAAGAGAAGCTTTTAAAGATATTAGAGGTGGGAATGGAAATTGCCGCAAGTGGAGAATATTTAATCACATTGGGGATCATTCCCACTCGAGCCGAAACTGCTTACGGCTATATCGAGTTTTCTGAGCTTTATGATTCCGTTGATGACATTCCGATTTATCAGATAAAGGAGTTTAAAGAAAAGCCCACTCGGGTCGTGGCACAGCAATATTATTATGACCGAAGGCACCTATGGAATAGTGGAATGTTCATCTGGACCGTATCCACCATCCTGAAAGCTTTAGAAAAACACATGCCTCGGATGTTTAAAGAAATCGAGGTCTACTCTAAGGAGATCGGCACAAAAAAACAAGCTGAAGCGGTAAGAAAACTTTATCAAAATATAGAAAACATCTCCATCGATTGCGCAGTTTTGGAGAAAGCAGGTAACGCCTTGGTGGTCAAAGCCGATTTGATTTGGGATGATATTGGGAACTGGTTAGCTTTGGACCGAGTAAAACAAAAAGATCGGGACAACAACGTGATCGTGGGAAAAACCAAAACCATCAATACTTACGAAACCACCATCGTTAACGATTCTAAAGGCATAATTGCCACCTTGGGGGTTTCGGATTTGGTCATCGTGAAAACAGATGAGATCGTCTTTGTCGCCCACAAGACTAAAGTTCAGGATGTAAAAGAGCTGTTACGAGAGTTTGCTGGAAATATGGAATGGGAAAAATATCTATGAAATTGTATAATGCTCTGTCTTCAAAATAAAGCTTCTTATGTTTATCGTTTGTCCGAATTTGTCCATTTGGACTCAAATGAGGATCCCGTGGATCGGTTTAGGTTTAGATTCGACCCTTCGACAGGCTCAGGGCGGTGAGCGAAGTCGAACCACAAGCTCACTACAAGTCGGCTACGTATCGTCTGCCAAAGGCAGATCCGCCTCTGGCGGATAAATCGTCTCTCGGTTTCGGGTCTTGTATTTTAGCCGACAAACGATTGACCATGACTTTTTAGCCGATACGTAACCGCAAACCGAAACCTTTTAAAACGAAAACCAAAGTATGAAATCGTTAATCTAATTGGCAAAACACCATGAGTAAGAAGGCAAGTATTTTGTGGTTAATTCTCCTTTTTTTATTTCTTTCAAACTGTTCCCTTTGGCCCAAGGGTGAGAGTTCAAAGCATCCCAGGGCTAAAGGAGGGAAAGAATCTGATTCTCTGAGCCTTAAAAAAGATAGTGCAGCTGTCACAGGGGGGACATATCCTATCGCCAAGGAAGATTCCACCAAGCTTGAAAAAAGAAAAAGAGAAAAAACAGAAGGGGAGATCATCTTCCCAGAAAAAGTTTACCGAGTCCAATTCTTTGCTACAAAATACCCGGAGGAGGCTAAGCAAGTGGCCGCCTTGGTGGAAGGCCAACTATCCCAAAAGACCTACATAGATTATAAAGTGCCTTACTACTGGGTGAGAGTTGGTGATTGCGAAACTAAAGAGGAGGCTAATTCGCTATTAGAAAAGATAAAGGCTTTGGGTTATCAAGAGAGTTGGGTGGTGGAGATAAAGCTGAAACAGCCCTGAGTTCATCTCCTATGGATCCGGAATTTGGACCACCAAAGACAGAATGAGTATAGTAGTGCCATATCTACGAAATAAGGTTTCTTATGTTTATCGTTTGTTGGTTTGGGTTTGGGCCACGTATCGTAAATCGTCTCTCGGTTTCGTCTGTCGTATCTTAACCAAAAACGACCGACGATGACCTTTTCAACGATACGTAATCGCAAACGAACCCTTTTAAAACGAAAGCCAAAAGCTGTAATGTTATTTAATTGACTAAACACCATTTACAGGGACGTAACCTTGTTGGTCAAAACGAATATTTTATTGGTAGATCCAGAAAAACCGGACAAAAAGACGACAGATGAAGCCGCGAAAATCCTCAGGGGAGGAGGGATAGTATCCTTTCCCACTGAGACCGTGTATGCCTTGGGAGGGGATGCCTATAATCAGGAAGTGGTGGCAAAGATTTATCGAATAAAAAGAAGAGATAGGTCAAAGACTTTTTCTGTTTTTCTAAAGGATGCTGGGGAAGTAAGAAAAGTGGTGGATTTTATTAGCGAGGATGCGAAAAAGCTGATGGAGAAGTTTTTGCCCGGACCTCTAACCCTGGTATTCAAAAGTAGCTCTCCCAAATTATCTTTCGTTTTAGCCGGTGGTAACAGGTTGGGGATTCGTGTCTCCCCCAGCAGGTTGGTGTATCGGATTTTGGATGAAGCCCGGGTTCCCATTACCGCCACCAGTGCCAATATCTCCGGTAAGAAAAGTTGTATAGGCGCCAACCGGGTTTTTTATTTCTTTAATGGAAGAATCGAATTGATCCTGGATGGAGGAAGAACTAAAATCTTCCTCCCCTCCACGGTCCTGGATGTGTCGGGCGAGGAGGTATCCTTGCTCAGGCTGGGAAGCATACCGGTGGAGGAGATAAAAAAGGTAGTGCCGAAAATTAAGGTGTTGGAAGAAGAGGTTTCGAAAGAAGCTTAGGAGTAGTGCTCAACAGTATCAAAGGAGGTCGAATATAGAGAAGATTCAATAATTTAGGGAGAAAAAAGTGTACGGATACAAGTGCGAATATTGTGATGGGACTGTTGTCCTGCAGGTCGTAAAAAAGGAAGCTTTCAAGCACAGGACGGGTTTTGTTATTATCGAGGATGTGCCCATAGGTATCTGTGACAAGTGCGGATACCGGTATTATCATTCTGCCATCCTCCGAAGAGTAGAGGAGGTTGCCACAGGTAAAAATCCACCAGAGAGAGTTGAAAATGTTCCTGTCACTCATCTCATAGAGAACCCGTAATTAGAACATTCGGCAAGAGGATAGCCAAAGTTTCCCGACCTTGATGGCACAGATCAACTCCCTTGCTCCCGGTTGGTGTTCTTCACCAGCGGAGAATAATCGGCGGGTGAAGAACACCCGCCTAGAGCAGGATATACATATATGGTAAAAGATTTTATCAAAAAATGGATCGTGGCTATCCGGGCTCCATTTTTTACTGCCAGCGCCATCCCGGTCTTAGTAGGAACTGCTTTAGCCTGGAATCTAACTGGAAAATTCAGCTTTTACAAGTTTATCCTGACTTTTGTTGGTGTGCCCCTTTTCAATGCGGGGACAAATTTAGCCAACGACTATTATGATCATAGAACCGGAAACGATGAGATCAACACCAATCTCACTCCCTTCTCCGGTGGAAGCCGGGTAATCCAGAATGGACTGGTTCCCCCCAAACACATGCTGATTGGGTCCTTTTTATTCTTTGGCTTGGGATCAATCATAGGTTTTTATCTGAACGCAGTCACCCCGGGAAATTTGATTCTATTTTTGGGAATCTTCGGGTTTTTGAGCGGGTTTTTGTATACTTTCACTCCCATTCTTATCGGTTATCGAGGCTGGGGAGAGTTCTTGGTGGGTTTAAATTTAGGGACCCTGGCTATAATCGGCGCCTATTATGTTCAAGCACATACTTTGAGCTGGGCTGTTTTCTGGGTTTCACTCCCCATCGGGTTTTTAGTGGCGGCTATTTTATATATTAACCAATTCCCGGATTATGAGGCGGATAAAGCCGTGAATAAAAGACACTGGGTGGTGAGATTGGGGAAAAAGAATGCCGTTTATGGTTATTATTTTTTGATTTCTGCCACTTACCTGGTGATAGCAGGGAGCGTGATTTTTAAAGTAGTTACGCCTTTTGCCTTAGCTTCTTTTTCAACCTTACCTTTAGCTGTAGGAGCCATTAAAATCCTGAAATTGAACTATGACAAAATCGCGGAACTCATTCCCGCCCAAGCCAAGACCGTCCAGATGCATCTTTTGGTGGGGCTCCTTCTATCTTTGGGTTTTGTAGTGGGAAGGATTGTATAAGGTGTGGTGCAGGTTTTGGGGAAGGATACTAATAAGGATTTGAAGATAAAGTTAAAATGAAAAAAACTCAAAAAGATATAGAACCGATCTTGGAAGAGGTCAAAAATAGCCTTCGGAAAATCTATGGAGAAAGATTAAAGGAAGTCATTCTATATGGATCCTACGCTCGAGGAGATGCTACCGAAGATTCAGACATTGATATTATTGTGCTTCTTGATGAGATTAGAGATTTTGATGCTGAACTGGATACACTTTTTGAGGTAATCGGTCAAGTAGACTTTAAGTATGATACCTTAATTTC
>JALHUP010000121.1 GCA_022866585.1 Candidatus Zixiibacteriota bacterium
CAAACCATGGATGATTTATCTTATAGTTCTGGGGAGCTGAAGAAAATTATAAGTGAGAACAAGGAAAAACTCCAAAGCACCGTGGACAATTTCGGAGAAACTTCAATAAAACTGGGCAACATCGCCACTACATTAGATTCCGTCTCTCTATCTCTCAAGAAACTTAGCTCTAAGATAGAAAGCGGGGAAGGAACTCTGGGACAGTTGGTCAACGACACCACTTTATATGAACAGATCAAGAAAACCACCCAACATGTCGATGATTTAATATTGGATATCAAGAAGAATCCAAAGAAGTATTTGAAAGTCACGCTGTTTTAATGACGAGCATCACTGAATTCAAAGTTCAAAATTCAAAATTGATAGAAAATTGTAAAAAAATAGTTTTTAATTTTGAATTGTAATTTTTAGTTTTTCTTTTTGAATTTTTAATTTCATCTTTCTTCCCTCTCCCCTGGTGGGAGAGGGTTAGGGTGAGGGGGAAACATCATAGTAGAATATGTGCTTTTGTATTATTTTCCCCCAAAATACCAAACTTTGATTAAATGAAAAAACTCAAATTCGCCTTTGCCATCCACAATCATCAGCCCATCGGCAATTTCGAACACGTTTTCGAGTATGCCTACACTCATAGTTATCTTCCGTTTTTGGAGGTTTTAGAAAGACATCCTCATTTTAAAATAACTTTACATTTCTCTGGAATCCTGTTGGAATGGATTAAGAATCATCATCCTGAAACCTTGGATAAGATAAAAGCCTTAGTGAAAAAAAACCAGGTGGAGATGATGACCGGGGGATATTACGAGCCGATCCTTTGTGCCATTCCGGACTGCGACAAGATCGGACAAATTCAAAAGCTATCCCAATTCATCCAGGAAGAATTTAACGCCAATCCGATAGGAATGTGGCTGGCGGAAAGGGTTTGGGAGCCTCATCTTCCCAAACCCATATCCGAAGCAGGTGTGAAATACACCATTGTGGACGATTCCCATTTTAAATATTCCGGCTTAACCGAGGAGGAGCTTTTGGGCTACTTTGTAACCGAAGAACAGGGGCATACCTTAAATCTTTTTTCCTCTTCAAAATTTCTGCGCTACTCCATTCCTTTCAAAGAGCCGGCAGAGACCATCAAATATTTCAGAAAGAACGCTTCGGAGGATGGTAACAACCTTATCGTGTATGGTGACGACGGTGAAAAATTCGGCGTCTGGCCCCAGACGTATGAACATTGCTATAAAGACAGATGGATTGAGCGATTCTTTCAGGAGATTGAAAAAAACCGGGATTGGATCGAACTGATCCATCTCAAAGATGCTTTGAATATTCTTAAGCCAAAGGGCAGAGTTTATCTGCCCACCGCATCTTATCAGGAGATGAGCCAATGGTCTTTGCCTCCCAAAGCTTTTCAGGAATATGAGGAATTTGAGCATATTTTAAAAGAAAAGGATTTATATGAGCGATTTGGCATTTTTGTGAGGGGTGGTTTCTGGCGGAACTTCTTGGCAAAATATCCTGAAGCTAACAACATGCACAAGAAGATGCTTCTGATATCTGATAAAATAAGAAAGATTGAACGAAGTGAAATCCAACGGATAGAATCATCTCCCAAAAATAAAGTTGAAAAAGCCAATGAGCTTGTCCTGAGCAGAGCGAAGGATGAATTATGGAAGGGACAATGCAACTGCCCTTATTGGCATGGTGTCTTCGGAGGATTATATCTGCCGCATCTCCGCTCCGCCATATATAAACATCTAATCCAGGCAGAAAAGGTAGTGGATGAACTTGCTCATCCCAAAAAAAATTGGATAGATCATCAAATTTTGGATTTTGATAAAGATGGTCAAGATGAGCTTTTGGTTCACACTCCGATTTGGGGTTTATACTTTTCTTTGAACTCAGGGGGAAGCCTGTTTGAACTTGATTTTAAGCCCAAGTCCGTAAATCTTTTGGATACTTTAACCCGAAGAGAGGAGGGCTATCACAAAAAGCTTTGGGAACTGAAGGAAAAATCTGAAGCTAAGGGGGGTGAACCGGTCGCCAGCATTCACGATCAGGTCGTGACTAAAGAGGAGGGGTTGGAGAAGTATTTGACCTATGATTGGCATAGGCGAACTTCTTTGATCGATCATTTTTTAGGTGAGCACACAAAATTGGAGGATTTCTCAACCTGCCAATATCCGGAGCAGGGCGACTTTGTGAATCAGCCTTATCTTCATAAAATTGAAAGAGACAATGATGGTTTGAATGTAACTTTGTATCGGGATGGCTATGTCTGGATTGGTGAGAAGAGAGCCCCAATTACGGTGGCTAAAAGGATATTGGTAAAACCCAATAGCTCTGAGTTAGATATATTTTATCTCTTGATAAATAATCATCTCGAGAGAGTGAACTTATGGTTTGGGGTGGAGTTCAATTTTGCCATGCTCTCTGGAGATGATGAAAATAGATTCTATTACGTAAAAGATGTGAACCAAGTGGCTCATACTAAAGGTCATGAAATCAAAGGTAAAAGGCTTGCAAGTACAGGTAATGCCGGAAAG
>JALHUP010000122.1 GCA_022866585.1 Candidatus Zixiibacteriota bacterium
GGTTATCCCGCACGTGAAATCAAAAAAACCAAAAAGATCGAAGCCTGCCTTTCTCGTCTGCCCGAATATATTAAACGGTTGAAGGAGATAGAAGGAAAATTGAAACAGATTCCTCATTCTGAATAAGATTTCACAAAATTACACCTCTACTTAATGAGAGAAAAAAAGTCCCCTCTCCCCTTGTGGGAGAGGGCTAGGGTGAGGGGTGGTAAGCATATTTCCGGCGTATATAATAGTTACGAAATTTATGAAATCCACTTAATTCTTAAAGTGAGGAGGTTAAAATGAGTTCACCCATAGAACTAAATGACGGCAATTTTGAAAGCGAAGTTTTGAAATCGGATAAGCCGGTGTTAGTTGATTTCTGGGCAACTTGGTGTGGACCCTGCCGAATGGTTGGTCCCGTGGTTGAGGAGATCGCCAAAGATTATGAGGGAAAGTTAAAGGTTGGGAAGTTAAACGTAGACGAAAGTAGCCAGACTGCCGTGCAGTATGGAATCATGAGCATTCCCAGTCTTCTTTTCTTCAAAGGAGGAAAGGTTATCGACCAGATCATAGGAGCAGTCCCCAAGCAACATTTTGTCGAAAGGATCAACAAAATCCTCCAATAAAGCAGGATGTAGTGGCCCGACTTTGTCGGGCCGAATTTGATGTTGAAAGGACTTTAAGATGAACTCCCAAGAGTATCAAAATCCACCGGATGACCAGATAAAAGAGATAGTGCAAAAGTATAAGAAGGTGGCAGTGGTCGGACTCTCCTCTGATCAAGCCAGACCGTCAAATGCTGTGGCAAAATATTTACAAGGGGAAGGATTCAAGATCATACCGGTCAACCCCAATGAGACTGAGATATTAGGAGAAAAAGCTTATCCCAACTTAAGCGCTATACCCGGAAAAGTGGAGATAGTTGATATATTTCGCCGACCGGAGCAGGTCCCACCCATCATAGACGAAGCTATAAAGATTAAAGCTTTGGTGGTCTGGATGCAAGAGGGGGTGATAAATCATCCCGCCGCGCTCAAGGCTTCTCAAAACGGCATTATAGTAGTCATGGATAGATGCATGCTCAAAGAGTGCAGGAAATTTTGTGATTGAAAAAGCCGCAAAGGTAGGTCGGGCTTCCGTGGGATGCCCGACAAAAAAGGTATTGACTAGCTTGCAATCTCATTTGAGTCAACTGACCGACTTACAGAGTTCCGAGCATATCATCGAAATTTTAGTGGAGGGGCAAGAATGCCCTTTTTGTCATTTTGCCAAGCTAAAAAAGGATGGTGATGAGATAGTTTGCCCCATCTGCGGATATGGATGTAAGCCTTGCACGTGATAGGGAATTTTTTAAGAGGAGTTTCCTTTTTAACTTAACACTTGTTGGTCGAGGGTACCCCTACCCTCGACCTTTTGAGTGGCGGGGTAGGGTACCCCGCCACAACTTGTAAAAACTTATGAAAGCTAAGATCATGGATCTAAAAAGCATACTGATTTTCGTTTTGATCTTTGCCTTGTGGCTTTTCCTCTGGGGCTTCTTGCTCCCTAAATTAGGCATCAATACCTGACTGAAAAGAAGCTGTTCTGTTCCGGGAGAACAGAACAAAATTGAAGATCGGACCAAATGAAGAGACATTTTTCTCTTGACTAATGCCCAACATTTACGATAATTTGTCAACATCACTGCGTTTTTACTCTTGATTATAATTCGTTCTAAAAAGTGGAGTAAGCGGATAGCTAAAAGATTTTCACTTGGAATTTGAGAAGGACATGCAATGTTTATCAATATCTCATGGAAGGGTAAATTAGCATTTGAGGCCCAGACTGAATCCGGACATCGGATCCTGCTGGATGCCGATCCAGAGGTGGGTGGCGAAGACAAAGGACCCCGACCTATGGAGCTTTTGCTGGTATCCTTAGCTGGCTGCACCGGGATGGACGTTGTGTCTATCTTGAAAAAAAAGAGAGTGAATCTCGAAGGGTTAGCCATAAAGATACAGGCGGAGCGGGCGCCTCAACATCCCAAATATTTTACTACCATAGATGTGGAGTACACTTTCAGAGGAAAAGAGATTAAAGAGGAAGATGTCAAACAGGCGGTTGAGCTTTCCAAGGATAAATATTGTTCGGTTTCGGCTATGTTACAAGAGAAAGCCACAATTTCATTTCGATGGAATATTGCTAACCAGTAGCAGAAAACCTATTTTGTGGGAAGATGGTTCATTTTTAGATCTCCACCAGTAAAGCCAACGGGACCGATGCCGATACTTTAACATGAGCAGGTTAGGTGCTCTGGCATAAAGATACAACTTTGTCTTTGACTTGGAGCACCGGGGAAAGAATTTTGAGTTTGGGAAGTTTAATTAAACCCACAAAATAGGAGAGATGGAAGATGAAAACCTATCTAAAAGCTTTGTGTTTGTTAATGGTTGGGATAGCACTAATATTTGGAAGCTGTAGCAAGAAAAAAACCACCGAACCTACCCCTACGACGGATACGCAAAAGCCAACTGTCAGCATCACCGCTCCGACTTATGAGGCAGTCTATGTGACTAACCAAGAGACTGTAAATCTAAGCGGAAACGCATCTGACAATATAGGGGTAACCAGCGTAACTTGGGCAAATGTAAGCAAAGCTACAAGTGGGAGTTGTATTGGAACCACTAATTGGTCTGTCTCTGGAATTACCCTACAGGGAGAAGATAATCTGATCGTGGTCACCGCCTACGATGCGGCAAACAATGCCGGAAAGGACAGCATAACGGTTACATACAACCAGTACTTAAGCTTTACCACCGATCCCACCGCGGATCCTTCGGGAGTGATCGTGGGTCAATCTACGGATATCATCATCCGCGTTGGAATTGCTCCCAATCCAAATCTTTTGGAAGATTCCGTAAGACTTCTAAAAGTAAATAGCCAGGGTCAGGTGATCGATTCCTTGAATTCCCTTTATGATGATGGGAACTTAAGCCACGGAGATGACATTGCTGGAGATGGAGTTTTCAGTACGAAACAAAACTTTTATGAGTCATCGGAAGGGACAACCCGCTTGCGAATAATGGCTATGACGCAGGAGACTCAAGGAAACATAGTCGCGTATACTTCTGTTTTTACCCTGCCTGTGATTTCCGGTATCTCCGATGAAACATTCAACGCCAATTTAATGGTGCAAGATGAAGGTTCGAACAAATTTGACAGCCTTAAGTCAGCAGTTGGGGAAGCCCAGGCTAAAATACAAACGTTAACTTGGGTAAAAGGGCAAAGTGGAGTGAGTTCTGCTGATACAACGGAACAAGGTGATGCCATCAAAATAGAGTATGATTCCGGAATCAAAGGAGTCATATTGCTGTATCCAGATAGCACCAAAGGAGGATCATCTTCGGCACGCAGTCGTCAAGGAGTGCCTCAAGTTCCACCCTCCAAGCAGACCAGAGGAACTCTCGATCCGACGAAGGTTCGCTTAGCTTATTCTCAAGCTAACGAGGATACGATCGGCAGCACCTCCGTTTTGGTCTATGATGCGTTCTATCAACAGTTTCCAGAAGAAGGAGACGAAGTCTGTAGTTTATTTGTGAAATCAAAATGTCCCAAGTTTACTGTAACACACCTGAAGGATGCCGAATGCACTGTGGAAAAGGTAAAGACATTTGCTCAGTATGGAACCATCTATATCAGCACACATGGCGGAGTAACGGATGGACAGGTCAAATTCTTAACCGGAGAAATTGCCACTCAAGCAGGTAAGGATAAATATATCGTAGAGTTGGTCTTGGATGAGATGGGTTTGGCAACGGTGAAAGGGAAAAGCTACTTTTCCATTTTCCCTTTTTTCATCACCCTTGAGACAGGAGCATACCCTAAAAGCATCGTGTTCAACTCGTCTTGCTATAGTGCCAATAACCAGACCATGTCCGATGCATTTAAAAACGAAGGGGTGTTGACCTATTTCGGCTTCTCACTTTCGGTAGGCGGCACGTTTTCTCGAACTTCCGGAACTGGAATGTTTGACAAGATGATAAATCAGCAGAAGAAGACCGGTGAAGCTTTCACGGCGGGGCAGACTGATCCTTTCGCACCGCACGCTGAATTTAAGATGTATGGAAGCGCTAATGCGCGTTACGTGTCCGATTTCGTTAATGGTGATTTTGAAACAGGCTCACTGCAAGGATGGACCAAAGAAGGCGATGGACGAGTGATATCACAACTGGTTTTCATTGATCCAACTCAGGGAAGTTTCATGGGTATTATATCCACCGGTCTGGGATATACTCTCCAATCGGGATCTATCTCTCAGGGTTGCTGTATCCCCGCTGGCAAGACAACTCTGACTTTCAAATACGACTTTCTGTCAGAGGAATTCAAGAAATATTGCGGAACCGCATATCAAGATTACTTCGAGATCACCATCGATTCGGGGGGCGGTGAAACCGTTTTATTCTACAAGAATATTGATGATCTCTGCGGTGAGGTCACGCAAGCAACGGGTATCCACTTTGACCAGGAACCTCCGGACCCGGAAGATCCGAATGAAAAAGAAGACGGCGTCTGGAGGACCGGTTGGACTACCGAATCGATCGACATCTCCTCTTATGCAGGAAAATCAGTCATTCTTATTTTCAAATGCGGGGATATAGGGGATAGCATCTTTGATACTGCTGTTTTATTAGACGAAATAAAGTTTCAATAATACTAAAATCCGTAGGGGCGCTGAAACTTCAATGTTTCAGCTCCCCTCGAATTCCGAATCGTCAAAAGTGAGAACAAATTCTAAGTTTTTAAGACAGTTTACCTTCTGGACATTCTTATTGGCAATGATCAGCTATTCTTGCAAAGAAAAACATCAAGATGTTAAAGTTATCTATTGGCACCAGGGGCAAGAAACTGTTCTTAGCTCTAACCTCTCGGGATTTATGGATCTTATTAAAACGTCAGAATATCTTCTACTTACTGCAGACGATATGTTGAAATTGATTGTCGATCCCGAGCTGATCCAGAAGATCAAAAAAGAAGAGAGCGCCATCGAAATTATATATTCGAAGCCCGTCGAGCTTACCAGTAACTACGACAAAGATACCATCCATCCTGATCGACTTTTGATTCCGCTCTCAGGTGAGTTTGTAGGAGGAGGGGAGAATCCCCAGGCTGTCATTTTTCATGGTTATCCGGCTTATTCCGCAGGTCCATACACCAACAGCGAAGGCATAGGAAAGCTCAAGAGGATTTTACTCAAGATGGGAATTAAGTGAAACTACCTGGCAACATGGATTAATTTGAACACCTTTTCTCCAGTGTTGTAGCCTTATCCTTCTGTGGGCCAGGATTGGTTCGGGAATTCCAATGTGAAGCATTCACACGAATCCCCGAACCAACCCAAACAATCACTTGACAATACTTTCATAAATGCTATAATGATCAAAACTGATGCGTATGCATTCATACGAATTGATTTGGATTCTCCAGTTTTTAGTTCCTTAGATTGGATATGAGGCGACCCTCTTTTTATGCACTGATCTTCTTTGTCATCGGCATTCTCATCAGTTATCTCTTTAACCTTCCCACCCTTCTTTTATTCTCAATTTTGATCCTTTCTCTTTTGTTTTGTCTTCTTTTTCTTTTAAAAAGAGACCAAAAAGGTGCCAATGTTTTTATTATCCTTTCCATCATCCTGGTCGGGTCTTTTAGATATGAGCTTCTTACCAAAGATTTCCCACCAAATCACATAGGCAATTTTCTGAGTTTGAATCGACCCGTCACCATAACCGGCAAGATCGAGGATGAACCGGACGTAAGAGATAACAAAACTTTCTTGACCGTGAAAACTGAAAGCATCTCCCAAATTGGAAATCCCGCTCTTAGCGGGGATGGTAAAACAATCCCCACTTGTGGACAAATAATTTTGAAGATAAAAGAATCCACTTCCCGGTTCGACTATGCTGATAAGGTCAAATTTAAAGGATATTTGAATGAACCAGCCTCCCGAAGAAATCCTGGAGCATTCGATTACAAGAAATATCTTAACCGAAAAAGAATCTATGGAATGGTCAGCCTATCTAAGGCGGACGATATTGAAATCGTTAAGAAAGAACCGGGCAATTTATTCCTCTCCAAAATAGTCATCCCATTGAAAGAATGGATCTTGGGCGTATTTGACAGGACATTATCCGGCAATCACAAAGCCCTCCTCTCCGGGTTTTTGTTGGGGGAAACCAGAGATATTCCTAAAGATATTTACAATATGTTTAGAAATACAGGCACAGTTCATCTTTTGGCAGTTTCAGGTTCAAATGTGGGATTGGTCATTCTGATCATCTTCTACTTTCTTCGTCTGGTTCGGGTGCCCAAATTGCCTTTAACTATCATTACCTTAATCTCGATCTTCATCTTTGCCAATTTAGTGAACAACGAACCTCCTGTGGTAAGGGCGGGAATCATGGCTTCGGTGGCGCTTTTGGGTATGCTTTTATATAAAGATCTGGAGATGACAAACCTGGTATCTTTTGCCGCTTTGGTCATCCTATTTTACTACCCTCCTATTCTTTTCGACGTGGGTTTTCAGCTATCCTTTGCTTGTGTTTTTGGGCTTGTTTTGATAGTTCCTAAGCTTAGCCAGATAGTATCTAAATATGTGGACCGATCCCATAAAAATTTGTGGAGGTGGATAATCTATCCGAGTATAGCTTCGTTGGCTGTGGAGATAACTGTGATCCCCTTTTTAGCCTATTACTTCAACCTGGTTCCATTGGTCACTATAGTTGCCAATCTGCTAATCGTCCCCTTGGCTTCCTTGTCGATAATGCTATCTTGTGTTACTCTATTTTCAGCAATCTTTAGCCCCTTTTTGGCAAGCATTTTTTCTGCTTCAAATTGGCTTTGTTTGGACCTCACATTAAGGTTAACCAATTTCTTCAGCATCCTGCCCATAGCTAAACTAAACATGCCTTCCCCATCGATTTTCAACATCTTAATTTATTATCTTTTTGTCTGGCTTATGCTTAGCTCAATCCGTCATAAAAAGAAGGCACTAATCTTTTCTTTGGTAATATTTGGAACAGTTTATACTTGGCAACGAGTCATAGCAAATGAGAATCACCTTTTAAAGCTAACTTTTTTGGATGTTGGGCAAGGCAATTCCACCGTCATCCAGCTTCCAGAGAAGCAGACTTTTCTGATAAATTCTGGGGAGAAATGGGGTAATTTTGACTCCGGAGAGTATGTTGTGCTCCCCTTTTTAAACAAAAATGGCATCACCAAAATCGACAAATTTATCCTCACGGACAACGATTCGGAGAACCTAAATTCAGCCAAATCCGTATCTGAAAATGTGGAAATCGGAGAAGTTTTGATCCCGAATTTTGACAGTTCAGTCCAAAAAACTGATGAGGATTTTGTCAAAAACATGTCGAATAAATTGATCTTTCTGGACTCAATTAAGGAGATTTCAGTTGAAAATTCCGCCCTTCGAATCCCTCGGGGTGGTGAGCAAAGTCGAACCACCACAGGCGGGGGCGAGAAAAATGAGATAAAAATTCTCTTTTTACATTATTCAAGCACAACGAAATCTGGTTCAATCTCTGGTGGTAAGATCGTTAAAATTTCATACAAAGATGTAGATTTTTGCCTTTTGGATGGGATAAAGAGTGCTGATCTCAAGATGCATTCGCAATTTGATTCGGGATTTATGTGGGAAGA
>JALHUP010000123.1 GCA_022866585.1 Candidatus Zixiibacteriota bacterium
GGTTTCAGATGATCCCCAGTACAATTTTGAGGATGAGGATAAGGTAGCTTTAGGAGAGGCCTATAACTTGGGTCCACTTTTGGATTTCACGAAAGAATTGACCATTAGCTTTCCACTGGATGGCTATGACTTGACCGATAAAGACAAAAGCCTGTTCTCCGTCTACAGATATGATGAAAATGACTGGGAGAGAGAGGCAAGCTTCCTGGATGAAAACTCAATCTGTGCTAAGGTAGCAAAGTTAGGAGTCTATAGATTGGTTTATGATGCGAATCAGGAACACATCACCGGAATTCCAAAGACCTACCAGCTTTCACAAAACTATCCCAACCCCTTCAACCCAGAGACCATGATAAAATATGATTTGCCTGACCCCGGTTATGTGAACATCACGGTCTACAATATCCTGGGTCAAAAGACAAAGACCTTGATAGACGAGTATCAAGAGGCAGGACATAAGTCAGTGAATTGGGATGGAAAAGACGATGGAGGGAGAGAGGTGGCATCAGGCATCTACTTCTATAAGATAAAAACTGCAGGATTTGAAAAAACCAAGAAGATGGTTCTTTTGAAATAGGTCAACTGTCAACGGACTTGTCCTGAGGGCTTGTCCCGAAGGATGAAACGGATTAAACGGATAAGTAAAGGAGATCAAAATGCAAAAGAGATTATTTCTTCTGATGGTGATTTTAACAGGAACACTTCTTTTTTGCCTTAGCTGTGAGAAGAAAGGGGTAAAAAAGATTACTGCAAGTGAATTGATTCAGCAAGGATGGCTAAAATTCGAAGCTGGAAACTTTGCTGGTGCGGAGTCTGACTTCAGTGCGGCGCTAAGTATCTCCACTAATGCCACCGATTCAAGCGGAGCCTTCCATGGATTGGGGTGGGCGCAGTTGAGACAAAATCAAGGGGGTCTGGCGGAAAACAGTTTTGTTAAGCATCTCTCCCTAAGTCCGGGATCAAATGACGGCAGGGCTGGACTTGCCTTCGCCTGCTACACTCCCCCTCAGAACAAGTTTCGAGAAGCAATTGATACTGCCAATGTGGTTCTTTCATCCGATCCCACCTGGGTTTTCCGCCATGATGCCAGCATAGACTCAACCGATCTTCATCTTCTCCTCGCCCAGTGTTATTATAATAGTGCCATTTTTGATTCGAGCTTAATGCAAGTTATAAACTACTACGACTCAAATTTTTGGCAAGACGTAAGCACTTCCGCAGGTAAGGATACTTTGGGCATGAAGATCCAAGAATGGGGCTCAGAAATCATGTAGGACTGAAACTCAAGAACGAGTAAAACGAATTGGGGTGGGAAATTATCCCACCCCATTTTTTTTGTGGTGTAAGTCCCTCACACTTTTTACACCTTTAGGAGTCACTCACTAGACCCTATATAGATGGAAGCTTGTGCTTCCACACATCGTCTTTAAGTTTCAACCCATCCGGGGGGGAATTCTTTAATCTAAGAAAATGAACTAATTACGTTTCTGCAATAACAATGTAACAAATCTGTATATGTGCAACAGAATTGTTACTTCATTTGAAGTCCTATTTTTACAACGTTTGACAGGTAAAAGACTTAATCGAAGTAACAGAAAGGTCACACTTTTTGGAGATATTTATTTAATGAGTTTTTAGCTGATGGTGTAATCCATTCAAAATAAAGGGGATTCGGGAAAAGAAAAGTCAACAAAAAAGACGGCACAAAATTTGCTTTACTAAAGTAGTGTGAATTATAACTAAAAAATGAAACAAAGTTATGACATGCAATGCATTCTTAGAAGAGGCTGCAGGAGAAGATGACCGTAAAGGAGTTGCAGGATCAGATTGTGGAGGCGGCGCTTGAAGTTCATAAAAACATGGGTTTGGGTTTTCAGGAATCCGCTTATAGCCAGGCTTTGGCGGTTGAATTTGACCTAAGAAAAACCGCATATGAAAGAAAAAAGAACATAAAGTTATCATACAAAGGAAGTGTGGCCGGTGAATATACGTTGGAATTTGTGGTGGATGGAAAAATCATCGTAATGGTCAAAGCGGGTGAGCCTTTGAATGAAGTAGACGAATCCAAGATGCAAGGTTTTCTAAAAGCTACAAAACTTAGTCTGGGAATGATCTTGGATTTCGGAAAGGAGACTCTGGAAATAAAAAACGTGATGAGGTAGATGGTACGGGCACACCTGAAATGAACCCTAACCCAAAGACTGGAAGGAGGTGAACAAAGTGCCAGCCAAAAAGAAACCAACTCAGAAGAAAGGCGGAACCAAGAAAAAGTAGGCATCCCCGCTTGTTTTTTAGTAGTAAAAGAGGTCCCCTCCCCGCCTAAGGCGGGAGGGGATTTTCTTTTGTGGATATTCGCGAAAACTTCAATAATTGCGTCAGGCTCTCTACTCTTCCGCCTTTGGCGGGGTTTTCAA